>NZ_JBLXXS010000010.1:0-99109 GCF_048513555.1 Rothia sp. P5766
GCAAGGAGCACAACCACAAGCACGAAAATACCGTTGGTGATCAGTGATGAGGTAAAGCCTGCTAGGTTAGAGCCTTCTTGCAGGAAGGGGTCAGCCAGGCCAAAGACCCCGAAGGTCATAGCGACGAGGTTATTGACCGTGTGCAGGGCGATTGCGGCTTCAAGCCCGCCGGTGCGCCAGGTGATGTAGCCTGCGGCGATCCCCAGTGTCAGGACGGACAGCTGACCCCAGAGGTCGTACATGTGGCCCAGCATGAAGAGTGGGGCGGGCAGGACGATAGCCCAGGCCGGGTGTTTGAGCCAGCGGCCGATGCTTTGCATGAGAAAACCCCGGAAGACCAGTTCTTCGGCATAGGCCTGAAAGGGAACAACGAGGCCAATACAGATCAGGAGCACTATGAGGGTTGTGCCCTGAGCTTGGGGTGCGAGCTGGTAGGTGCTCCCGGTAGCTGCATCAAGGGCCAGGGGGATCAGAACCATGATGAGTGTGGACAGGCCCAGGCATACCATGAGCCAGCCCCAGCGCAGACGGCCCGCAACGGAGTGAATCAGACCCCAGGGCTTGGGGCCCATGATGAGGCGGGCCAACCAGAGGCAGGGGAACATGAGCGCTACCGACCCGAAGAGCACTGTGAAGATAAGGGGGTCTGTAAGGGCCTGGGCTTGGAGCTGGGCGGTCATGTCGCTGGCTGTGGCGGTGGCATCGATGGTCATCTGCCCGGAGGTGGCCTGCTCCTTGAGGGCGCTCATCAGGCTGGGTATGAGCAGGGCTATGCTCAAGATAAGGGCCAGAACAAGGTAGAGGGGAGCACCAATTACTGCCTCAACCAGGGGTTTCCACCAGCGGCTCTTGGGGTCGGTCAGGGCTAGGCGGTGGTAGCCCAGCTCTTGGTGCTCTTGCCGGTAGCCGGGCCGCCAGCCTACCGGGGGTAGGTAGGGTGGCGGCTGGGTGTTCGGGGTCTGCGGAGTGACGGGGGCACACCAAGGCACCGCTTGCTGTGTCTGAGCAGGGGGTGTGGTTTCTTGGGCGGGTCCGTATTGGGGAGGCATCTGCGAACTAGTCATAGTATCTACCCTAGGTATTTTTGGGGAGGCCCGTAGGGGCTTGACCCTAGATTTTGGTTTGGGTGCTCGCTAACTGTTGACGGTAGCGGAAGGCCACCAGAGCCCAGAGCAGCACCAGGGCGCTCAGGCAGATGATGGGCAGGGCGGAGAGGCTCAGCGCCAGGTGGCTGAGCTCGTCCAGGTTGTGGGTGGCCGGGTCCATGCGGATACCGATGCGCATCGGCCCGTAAATCAGACCGGCACAGCCCAGTACCGCTAGACCTGCCGCCAGCCAGCGCACCGGTTTGGTAGCTAGGGCGAAGAAGACGGGGAAGGCGTCCAGCCACAGGCCCGCCATGAGCAGGGGTAGCCAGATGTTGTGGTGGGACCAGGAAATCGGTGACATGGCCAGCATGAGGAAGCCGTTGAGGGCTATCTGTGACAGCACCATGCCCCGGCGGTGAAGAACCGGAATCAGGTAGGCAACCCCCGCCAGTAGGGCCACAATAATGCTGCCGCGCAGGGCGGTCAGCAGGGGGCCTTCGGTCAGACCTAAGTGCAGGAGCCAGCCCAGGGTGGAGATGTTGTCCACGTAGTTGATGTTTCCCACGCGGGAGGGGTCAGAAATGGCGTAGAACCAGAACTCGCGGGCGGCGGCGGGCATAAAGACGAAGCCCGCGGCTACCGTAGCCAGGAAGCTAGCACCCAGGGTGAGCAGGCCCTTGATGTCCCGGCGCATGAGTAGAATCAGCCCAAAAGCCAGCGGGGTGAGTTTGATACCGCCGGCAATACCGATCAGGACACCGCGTGGCAGACGGCTGGCAGGGCGGAGCAGATCAGCCATGACCAAGAGCAGAATCAGGGCGTTAATCTGGGCTAGGCCGATGCTGCGGTCCCAGGGGCTGAACATGGTGATACAGGTAGCCAGAACAAGAACCAGTGAGCGGCTACCGAGGAGGGCCTCACCGGGTACGGTTACCCCGCGTAAGCGGGCGTAGTTGAGCACCAGAACCGAAATCCACAGGGCTGCACTCATGGCCAGGAGCGTCATCACTCCAGCGCCGACGCCCAGGGGCAGGAAAGCAAAGGGGGCAAAGACCATGACCGCAAAGGGCGGGTAGGTAAAGGGCAGGGCAATAGGCTTGCCCTCTTGCAGGTAGTAGTTATAGAGGGTTTTACCCGGGTAAAGGTCGCCAAAGACCACGCCTGCGCCGGTGCGGTAGACCTCGAAGTCCTGGCCGTTGAGAAAGATGGAGTGGCGAATGTGCCACTGCATGACCGCTAGGCAGAAAATAGCGGTCAGGATCGGCCAGATACGGTGGCGAGCCGGTAGCGTGGCGCTCAGGCGAAGAATGTTCACAACTAGCTACTCCTGGGGGTCCGCAGCCGTTCCCCGGTCCCTGGTGGCCGAGTCTTTGCGGACGGCGACCAGCTTGGTTCCCCTGCGGGTTTTGGCTCTACCGGGTAGGCGCTTGTCCACCCCTTCTTTCGTGCTGGTTTCCTTCTTGGGTAGAGCCGCTATGCGCAGGGCTAGTTCTAGCACCAGAAGCCCCAGGGCCGCGTAGAAGACGTAGTAGGAGGGGTAGAAGTAGTAGAGGCTGGCGTTCCAGCCTGCAACCGTTGCGCCCAGGGCAACAACGGCCAGGGCAAGAATAATGATGTGGGCCAGTGAAAACTTACCGGTGCCCTCACGGTTACGCCAGCTGATGTAGATAGACATGAGCGCAAAAAGGACGGGGAAGAAGATTTGGCCAGAAAGCGCCATGGTGTCATCGGTGTACCGGAAGATACCGAGAGCTTGGATGATTGCGGTGGCGGCCAGGATTAGGGAGGCAGGCAGAGTTTTCACGAGAGATTACTTTACCGTTCTTTAGGCAGTGACGAAGTAGATGATGGCGGTAACGGTGAAGATACTGCCGGCGGTGAGGGCGGCGGCTAGTTCGATGAGCATACCTAGACCCATAGATTTGAGGGCGGCCCAGGTGCTTGCCAGCGAGGTAGTAAGGTCACCGCCGCTGCGGGTGGTTTCGCTCAGGAAGAGGGCAAGTGCGAACCCCACGAACAGGCCAACCACGGGGATAAGGAACATGCCGGTTACGGCACCGACCACTCCCCAGAGGATAGATGAGTTGGGGATAGCCCTGCGTTTGAGGGTGCGCCCAGTCAGGAGGGCTTGAGCCATCATACCGGCAAGGACGATGGGTGCGCCCAGCCCTAGAAGCCACCACCCTTCGGGGCTCCGCAGGGTGAGGCTCCAGAGCAGGATTCCTGCCAGGACGGCCAGGGAGCCGGGCAGAACCGGGTAAACAATACCGATACAGCCTAGGGCAATGAGCAGAGCGGCCCCGAGAGTGATAAGGAAAACGAAATACATGCCTCTAGTTTATGGAATTTTTATACAAAAAATCCTAACGTGCGTGGGGTGAGCCCAATTTCCATGATAAAATTGGTGTTTAAAATATACTCCCTCAGCTAGTATTTAAAAAAGATAAAATTAAATTTTTAAGAAATCCCAGCCACCTCCAAACAGCACCTTGAACCCTAAATATAAAACTAAGGATTTTAAATTGAAAAAAACGCTAACAACATTATTCCTCATAACTTCAACTGTCATGGCTACCGGTTGTGGTGCGGAAAATACCAATGTCAACGCAAGCCCTTCAAGCGATCAGAAAATTGGAAAAGAGCAATCTTTCGAGAATAAAAAATATGTAATTTATATTGACGAAGGTAGTATATCGAAGGATGTATCAACCCTAGGCGGTGACTACGATAAATATTATGATAAGTACATTAAATATATTGCTCCAAACGGTAAACCCATTACCATAGTTGCTGCTAGCCAAGTTACAAATGAGCAAGTTCTGAAAGCATACAATATACTGAGTTTTTATCTTACAAATACAGCAAAATACGATAAAACTGCAGTGGCTAATTCCATGGCCGAAAACGGAGCGGTTCTTGTAATGCCAAACGGATCTGATGGGGATGGAAAAACACCTGAAGATGCCCTACTGGGACAACCCCTCTATCAGATGGAAACGCCTACTGCAGGCAGCAAATGGTACATGGACAATGACTATTCACACAGGGATGCCTCCTACGAAGAAATCTTTCATTTAGTCCACGGTGAAGGCATAGGCACAACTACAAGGCCTGCCGCTGAATCTGAACTAGCTCAAAAAATAAAATCGGGAATGGATAAAGCTCTCCCGCAGAATAAAGCAGACTGGGGCCAGAAAGGCCTGTGGGGGCTAAATTCTCTTGACTGGCTCAAAGAGCTAGAGGCCGAGGGTAGCTTGGAGAACGAGTATATAGTTTCTGGGATCGACTCCTATTATGGCCTCTGGGAAGCATATACCGAAAATGATAAGGGGATGTGGGGAATTTACATTCCTAAAAATAGATCTCAAGTACAAGAAAAGGACCCGGCGGCGTACGAAGTCATCACTGATTTTGTCGGCCCAGAGCTATCCTATATGGAAAGAATTTCACCGGATTTTGACGGAACATTCAAACTCTACTTGGATCAGAACGAAACTTACACCTTCAAGTCACAATATAATCAAAATGCTAGACTTACAGGTGCCAAAAATTCTAATCTTGAGGGCAACAACCTAGACAACATCTTATTGGGGAATAAAGGTAATAACATTATCGATGGCAAAGATGGCAATGATGTAGTTCAGCTATCTAGTAAATCGACTGAGTACGTTCTTACCCGAGATGGCGAGGATATCTTAATCAAAGATAAAAAATCTAGAGATGGCGAGGACACCCTCAAAAATATAGAAATTTTAAGATTCACTGATAAAGATATTCCAGTAGATGAAATTTCATAACTAAAAGCCCGCATCAGCCGTAGGGCATAGGCTTCCTATGGCGACGAACCGCCTCCAGTTGATATAATCCGCATAGGATATACGATATTTTGGAGTGATGATGGCGGAGCCCACCCCCCAGCAACCAGAGAACGCACCTAAGCCGCATCAGGCACCAGGCCCGCAGGGGTCAGGGAACTCCCCCACCGCACCCACCCGTGGCTACCGGCAGGAACTCAGCATCGGGACCCGTCCCGTAGATGCACCCGGCGCCCCTATCAGCGAGCGCCAGGCCCGCGATATAGCTACCGGCCGAGCAACATGGCACCGCAAGGCCTCCAAACCCGTCTCCCTCTGGATGTTTGCGCTTTTTGCGGTGCTCATGACCCACCGGTGGATTCCCGAGTCGCTCTGGCTGATGGTGCACATGGTGACCCTGGGGCTGATAACCAACTCTATTCTGGTCTGGTCCCAGCACTTTACCGAGGCCCTGCTCAAAAACAAGCTGCCCGACAGCGCCCGCCCGGTTCAGCTGGTGCGCATCTACACGCTCAACGCTTCGATAGTTGTGCTCATGGTGGGGGTCATCTTCAACCTCTACCCCCTGACCCTGATTGGCTCGACCGGGGTGGGGCTTGTGGTGGCCTGGCACGGGCTGGCCCTACTTCAGCAAATGCGTTCTGCCCTGCCTGCCCGTTTCGGTACCAGCATTAGGTACTACATTGCCGCCTCCTGGCTCCTGCCCCTGGGTGCTACTTTCGGTGCACTCCTGGCCTACGACGGCACCAGTGCCACCTGGCATTCCCGCCTACTTTTAGCCCATGAGGCAGTGAACGTCCTAGGCTTTGTGGGCATCACCGTGGTCGGCACGCTCATGACGCTCTGGCCCACGATGCTCCGCACCGTCATGCTCCCCGATGCTGTGGCACGTTCTTCCCGCGCGCTGGTGCTCATGTGCGCCGGGCTCACGCTCACCGTCACCGGTGCCCTCATGGGGAATGTTCCCCTGGCTACATCCGGCCTGATACTGTACGCCGCCGCCCTGATTCTGGTGGGTGTGCTCATGGTAGGAACCACCGCCGCCAAGAAACCCTCTGACTACCCCACCTTCTCGGTGGCTGCCGGTATGGTGTGGCTGCTGGTGGGTGTCCTGTGGGCCGCCGTACTGGTACTCACCCAGGGCCTAGAGAGCCTGAGCCTACGCCCCATCACCCCCGTCTTTGTGGCAGGCTTCTTAGCCCAGGTGCTGTTGGGCGCCATGAGCTACCTGCTCCCCGCGCGGATGGGCGGTGGGCCTAAGGCTGTGCGTGCCTCTAACCGGGAGTTCAACCGCTTCTCAGCCGGCCGAGTCACCATGATTAACCTGGCTCTTCTGGTCTTTATTCTGCCCGTGAACATCACCGGCTCATGGGTACGCACAGCGGCCTCCCTGCTGGGAGCTTTCACCCTCTTCGCTTTTATCCCGCTCATGCTACGCGGGGTCAAACAGTCAGTAGCTATCCGCAAAGCCATGATTCAGGCCCGCGCCCGGGGTGAAGCCCCCGTCCCAGACCCGGAAGCCCAGCACCCCCAACCGGTACCCCACCTGCGCCATGCCCTCATCGGTGCGCTGGCAGTGGTGCTGGTTGTAGGCCTGGGAGTGGCAGCTGATCCCGCCGCACGGGCACGACTGGCGGCAGACGGGACCGGTTCCGCCGCTACCGGCCAGACCACCACCCTGACCGTTGAGGCAACCGCCGACATGCGCTTTACCCCCAACACCGCCGAGGTACCCGCAGGCAACCGGCTGGTCATCGAAGTCCACAACACCGATACCAAGAACGCCCACGACCTGACCTTTGCCAACGGCACCTCCACCGGGCGCATCAACCCCGGGGAAACAAAGACCGTAGAGGTCGGCACCATCACCCAGGATCTGGAAGGCTGGTGCTCCGTCATGGGCCACCGGGCTATGGGCATGACCTTTCAGGTAACTGCCACCGGCGCTACCAGCACTCAGGGCACCGGCGGTCAGCAGGCCGGGCACACCGCCGCAGGCCAGGTACTCTCCCCCACCGACATTGACCTGCAAGGCGACATCTCAGCAAACTACCAGAGCCGGGACGCCGCCCTAGCACCCGTCCCCGAGGGCGAAAACATCGACGGGCGCACCGTCCACCGCCAAACCTTCGAGGTCCAAGAACTCACCCGCGAAATAGCCCCTGGCACCACCCTGAACGCCTGGACCTACAAGGGCTCCTACATGGGCCCCACCCTGCACGGCAAAGTCGGCGATATTTTTGAAATTACACTGGTCAACAAGGGCAGTATGGGGCACTCCATCGACTTCCACGCCGGCACCGTAGCCCCCGACCAACCCATGCGCACCATAGCCCCCGGTGAAACCCTGGTCTACCGCTTCGAGGCTGCCGCCTCAGGCATCTGGCTCTACCACTGCTCCACCATGCCCATGAGCACCCACCTAGCCGCAGGCATGTTCGGCGCGGTAGTCATCGACCCACCGGATCTGCCCCCGGTAGACCGGGAATACCTGCTCGTCCAAAGCGAAGTCGCGCTCACCCAGGCCGGTAACACCCCCGAAGGCATACTGACCAACATCTCACCCGAAGGCCTGGCGGCAGGCACCCCCACCCTCACCCTCTGGAACGGCCACGCCACCCAATACCTACGCGACCCCCTGACAGCAAAAACCGGCGAGCGCGTGCGCATCTGGGTACTCAACGCCGGCCCCGGAGGCGACCTCAGTTTCCACATAGTCGGTAGCCAATTCGACACCGTCTACAAGGAGGGCGGCTACCTACTCCAAGGCGGAAGGGACGCTTTCGGCACCACCAAGGGGGCCTCCCAAGCCCTCGACCTAGCCCCCGCCCAAGGTGGCTTCGTGGAGATGACCTTCACCGAGGCAGGCACCTATACCTTCGTCAACCACGACTTCGCGGCCGCCGAACGTGGCGCTCGCGGTCAGATTAAGGTCACCGACTAGTCATTCGATAAGAAACCTGATGCCCCCGGCTCTACTAGAGCCGGGGGCATCTTGTGGGGGTTGGGTACGTCACCTTCGGGGGTATCAGGGGGCTTTTGGCCCGCTCTCAGGGTCGGTTTTCAAGTAGGCTGTTACTAATGACTACTGAACGCACCAAGCCCAAAATCGCCCTGCGCATCGGCGCGGGGTTGCTTGCGCACTGGCACATTCTTTCATCAGCGGTGCTGATGGGTGTCGGTGTCGTGGGGCTTTCTGCTACCTACGAGGACTACTGCGGGCGCACCGATTTGACCTACGCCCCCACTGAGCTTCGTGATGATATTGAAGGGGCCGCTCAGGTAGCGGGTTTGCGACCGGGTGTTTTAGCGGCCCAGCTCGAAACCGAATCTGGTTGGCGGCTGACCGCGCGTTCCCACGCGGGTGCGCACGGCCTGGCCCAGTTCACCCAGGACACCTGGGACATCTGGGGCAAGGGCGATATTGATAGCCCCGAAGATTCCATTGCCGCGCAGGGCCGCTACCTGGCCTATCTTTCAGAGCGGCTAGCTCCTTACGCTAAGGACCAGACTCCTCTGCAAGATCTCGTCTTAGCTGGCTATAACGCTGGCCCCGGCGCGGTAGAAGAATACGAGGGTATTCCCCCCTACTTTGAAACCCAGAACTATGTGGCAAAAATTGATGAACTGGCCGCCACCAAATATGCAGTGACCTGCTCCCCCTCCCCTGAATTTACACAGGCCAGGCTGGTTGGCTAAAACCTGCCGCACCTGCCTGCAGAACACACTGAGCAGAGCGAAATAGAGTGCCTAGGCTAAGTCAGCGCGGGATAATGGAGCTAAACCTACTGTAAGGAGATCCCATGACTGATTCCCTCTTCCCCCTGGGCAAGCCCGCACCCGAAGGCGCTTTTACCGGCAAAGCCTACATGCACCCGCTGGCCCCCAGTAGCCAGCTCCAGTCACTAGCCGTCACCTTTGAAGCTGAGGCCCGCACTAACTGGCACACCCACGATGTTGGCCAGCTCATTGTGGTGACCTCTGGAAGCTGCATCTACCAGCTTGAGGGCCAAGAACCCCGCACCCTCACCCCGGGCGAGGCTTTCTTCTTTGAACCCGGTGTTAACCACTGGCACGGGGCCACCGCAGAAGGGCCCATGACCCACATTGCGGTGACCCCCTTCAACCAGGCCGGTGAGTTCGTCACCTGGGGTGAACCCGTGGACGACGCCACTTACCGGGGTTAGTTATACAGCAAAGGCCCCGCCCGGTCTTCTGCACCGTGCGGGTGCCAGAATAAGGGGCGGGGGCCATTTCACTCTATGAGCGCTCAGAATCTAGCGCTTCTGGTAGAGCGACTTCTTCTGAAACTTAGGGTCGCTGGTCACCAGCATGCCCAAGGAACGGAAAATACCCTCATCCACAGACCCAAGAATCGTGGTGGTGTGAACATCCACCCCACGCAGGTTCTTAAGCTGCTCTAGGGCGGCGCGGGCATCCTCATCATGGGCCGCTGACGTTGAGAGAGCAATCAGCACCTCATCGGTATGCAGGCGCGGGTTCTTGCTACCCAGGTGCAGGGTCTTGAGACGCTGGATGGGTTCTAAAGCCTCGTTGGACAGCAGGTGCTTGTTATCGTCCAGCCCGGCCAGGTGCTTAAGAGCGTTCAGCAGGGCAACAGCCGAACAGCCCAGCAGATCGGTGGTCTTACCGGTGATGATGGTGCCATCGGACAGTTCCAGGGCGGCGGCGGGTGCGCCGGTGGACTCCTGGCGGGCACGGGCAGGCTCTACCACCGGGCGATCGGTAGGCTTAAGCCCGGCCTTAGCCATAACCACAGCGGCACGATCCGACTGGGTGGAGTCCAGGCCACCGCGAGCCTCATCGACCAGGGCCTTAAAGTAGCGGCGGATAATCTCCTGCTCCGAAGCGTAGCGGCAGGCGGCATCGTCAGTGATGCAGTTACCGGCCATATTCACGCCCATGTCGGTGGGTGACTGGTAGGGGCTGGTGCCGGTCATTTTTTCCAGGAGCACCTTCAGCAGGGGGAAGGCCTCAACGTCACGGTTGTAGTTAACCGTGGACTGGCCGTAGGCGGTCAAGTGGAAGTGATCAATGACGTTAGCGTCATCAAGGTCCACAGTGGCGGCCTCATAGGCCAGGTTGACCGGATGTTCTAGGGGCAGGTTCCAGATAGGGAAGGTTTCAAACTTGGCGTAGCCCGCCTTAACCCCACGCCTGTTCTCGTGGTAGACCTGCGAGAGCGCGGTAGCCAGCTTGCCAGAACCAGGGCCGGGTGCGGTGACAACCACCAGATCACGGGTGGTTTCCGCGAACTCGTTACGGCCCAGCCCCTCTTCGGACACAATCAGGTCGGTGTTGGTGGGGTAACCGGGAATGACGCGGTGGCGCGAGACCCTCAACCCCAGTCGCTCTAGGCGTTGCTTGAAGGCAAGAGCCTGGGAGTTATCGTCCTCCATCTGGGTCAGCACAACGTGCTCAACCAGAAAACCGCGGTCGCGGAAGACATCGACCAGGCGCAGAACATCGTCCTCGTAGGTAATGCCCAGGTCGGCGCGAATCTTGTTGCGTTGCAGGTCCTTGGCGTTGAGGCAGATCAGGATTTCTACCTCGTCGCGTAGCTGCTCCAGCATGGCAATTTTGTTGTCCGGGGTGAAGCCCGGCAGGACGCGGGAGGCGTGCATATCGTCAAAGAGTTTGCCGCCCATTTCTAGGTAGAGCTTGCCGCCGATGTGCTCGCGGCGCTCCTGGATATGCCGGGACTGCATCTCAATGTATTTTTCACGGTCAAAACCAATTTTGTTCACCATGGAATTCAAGCCTAGCAAGCCCGCACCGCCCAGGGCAGGGACGGCGCGGTGAGAGTAGGCACTCTAACCCCGTGGGGGGTCGGGACTAAGCTAACCTCATGCCTGTTCCGACCTAGCTTTCCAGGTGCAGAAGCCTCTCCGGGTAGTCGGTGAAAACGCCCGTGGCACCCCAGTTTTTGAGCTCATTGGCGCGAGCGGCGCTATTGACCGTCCACACATTGACCCCGTAGCCGGCCTGGCGCAGGGCTCTCACGCTTGCGCGGGTCAGACCCCGGTCTTCCAGGTGGGCGGCTTGAGCATCAATTAGCTCTAGGACCGATAGCCAGTCAGGTTGGAAGGTCTCGGCAGTTAAGAGTGCCCCCACGGCGTACTGCGGGGCGCGGCGTTTGAACTCAGCTAAGAGCAGGTGATTGAAGGAGGACACGATAACCTGCCGTGCGGGGGCAAGGTGAGCCAGCTCAGCAATGACCCGGTCAATGAGCAGGTGGGAGCGTTCTGCCCCCTGTTCGTTGGATTTAAGTTCGATGTTGAGGCTCAGCCCGCGCTCGTTAGCCAGGGTGACGAGCTGGTCCAGGGTGGGTACAGGCTCACCGGCGTAATCGGGGCAGAACCAGGAGCCGACGTCTGCGGTGGCAAGCTGGGCGGCGGTGTAGGTGTAGAGGGAGCCGGTCAGGTTGCTGGTGCGGTCTAGGTCGGTGTCGTGCAGGAGGACGGGGGTGCCGCAGGCGGCTAGGTCTACGTCGGTTTCGACCCAGGTGGCACCGGCGTCAGCGGCGGCGGTGAAAGCGGTGAGGGTGTTTTCGGGGCGGGTTCCGGAGGCTCCCCGGTGGGCAAAGATACGCATAGCACCATTATGGGGCAGGGTGGCCGCGGGGACGCTCACGTACGGGCAAAGCGCGGGTAACGGTGGGTGGCAGTTCAGTGCCGGAGCCACCCCTTGCCGGCCCACTCATACCCACATAGCTCATCTACGTCTCCTTGCAGGCTTAGCCTTCCCCCCACCCACCACAAACTGAATGCGGTGAAAACCTTCACCAGCGTGTTCAAAGCACACGCGCATGAAGGTTTGCGCCGCACACTAAGCACCGGGTCCGCAGATCAGAGCTTCGCCACGGCATCAACATGCCACAAACGAGACCCAAGTCACGCCATACTGTAGGTATGGGATCAAAAGTATCGCGTGTTCTAGCAGTTGCCTGGGTCCTCTCACTGGCTGGCATATCTGCAGGGTTCAGCTTGCTGAACCGGCCGGATGCCGACCCGAGCCTTGGCTCTTTCCTCGCTGTAGCCTCATTTGGCCTGGCTTTTGCCACAACCCTGGCGGTGGCCTTGGTCGCCCGATCATCACACCAGGCTCCGGAGCTGTAAGCTCCCAGAAACCCAGGTGTCTTCCCCTCTTACGAAAGGTTGGCCTCATGCATCAGAAACTGGATATGGGCCACATGTTTACTTACTCAGCTTTTCTTGCGGCCGCAGTGATTGCGCTACTGGCGGTTGAGTGGCTGCTTATTTCTGCCATAGCCAGTGACCCGGTCGCTATTTTTACCCCCGTCTCGGTCATCTCTGCGATGGGGCTGGGGGTTGTCTTTGCTCCCTCTCTCCGGAAGCACGCGCAGAGGTCGGAGCGGACTCCTTAAAACACCGCATGAAAGGATGTAGGTATGCGCAAACCGTATATGTTCTACGTTCTCTGGACTGCCTTCATTTTGGCAGGCTTTTCACTCCAGATGATTATCCGCGACCCCGGCCACGGGCACATTATTTTTGGGATTCTCATGACGGCTGCCGGAACCGCAGTTGTGTATGCCGTTGGCAGGCTATCAAGCAAAGTAAGAAACCGGGACTCATAAAATGTTAGCGGTAGCTCCCGCCCTCCCTTTACCTGCCGCTACCTAGAGCCAGCCCTTCACATAGGCCATCAGACCCAGAACTGCACCGACTGCCATACCGAAGTAAATCGGGCCGTTACCTTCCCCGTGAGGCTCTTTTGGGGTGACCTCCGGCGTTTCTGTTTCAACAATCCGGAGGTAATTTTTTACTCCCCCAATAGCGCTACCCGATAACATGCTAGGTATGAATGAAAAGAATCGGGCCAAGATCAGCAATAGTATTGTTGCCTGGGTTCTTATTACCCTCCTGGCAATAATCTTTGTCGTTCTTGCTTTTGTTGACCAAAGCTACAAGTCTGTTGTCCTGTATGTTGCCTGCCTTGCCTCTCTTGTTGCTCTAGCTTTCATTGCTTACCGGAACCGGCAGGACACCTAGCAGGTAAGCTACGGGAGCTCTGGGCTCCCCCGCTCTTTGAAGTTTGCGTTGCCCACGGATATGGAGGTCCTCATGGGTGCTCCCACCGCTGCCTCCCGCGTGTGGAAAGACCGTTCCCTGCTACCTATTGCCCTAGCAACTGTCGCAGCGGGATTTTCCTTCTACGTCCCGGTCAGCGCCCTGTTCCTGACATCCAGGGGGCTGTCCCTAGAGGATATTTTCCTGCTGGAAAGCATCCTACTGGCCAGTATTCTCGTAGCCGAGGTGCCTTCTGGCCTGGTGGCAGACCGGGTAGATCGGCGTTGGGTCATCCTGACCGGTTTTGTGTTCAACGCGGTGGCCGAGATACTTTTTGCCGCTGGGCACTCCCTAGGCGCTTTTGCCTTATCCTTCGTATTCAGTGGGCTGGGCATTGCCATGCTCACCGGTGTGCAGGACGCCTATATTTATGACTCGCTGGGTGAGACCGCCGACGATATTTCGGTAGGTGTATGGGGTCATTTGAGTTCCTTAGAACTGGGGGCCGGGGTGGTTGGGTCTGTTGCCGGCGGTTTGATGGCGGCGCATAGCCTTTGGCTACCGGCTACCGTCAGTGCTGTCTTTGCGTTTGGTGCCGCTGTGGCTGTTGCTTTCCTGCCCGGCCAGCAACCTACAAAGGCTAATGGCCCGGAGCCTGAGAACACTTGGGCAAGCCTTAGAGGTGGTGCCGGCTTGCTTTTGACCAACCCTGTTCTGCTCTATACGGCGGTTGCTTCCAGCGCGGCCTTCGTCATTTTTAACGCTGTTTTTACACTCAACCAGCCACTGTTCCAGGCTGCGCAGGTACCGGTCGCCACCTGGGGAATCATCGGCGGTTCGGCACAGTTGCTGGCCGCTCTCTACAACCACTATGCCAGTTCGGTGGTTGATCGTTTGGGCCGCAGGAACAGTCTGCTCTTGGCTATGGGCTACGGGGTTGCAGGGTTCGGTTTGATGGTTGTCCCGCACCCTGCTGCTGTGATTGCGGGGTTTGTGCTGGTGGTTCTTGGTATGCACGCGCGAGGCCCCATCACACGGGCTGTGGCTAATAAGGTTATCCCGGCGCACCGTCGAGCCACGGTACTCAATGTTGCTAGCACTCTTGGTAGCCTGGTGGGTATAGCTGTGAACCCGCTGATTGGGTGGGGTGCCGGAGCCAGCCCGGGCGGTACTGTTGCCGCGCTTGCGCTTGTGCTGGCGCTCATGGCGCTCCTGTGGCTACCAATCGCTCACCGCTACCTTGATGAGGACACTAGCACCCCCGGGACTACCGAAAGTTGAGTGACATGGGTAAAAAGTACCTTGCCCGTCCGGGCACCATGGTTATAGCCTCCTTAGGTCTTGTATCTCTTGTCCTTGTACTATCTCTTGGACTTCCCTTATTTCTGACGGACAGGACGGGGAACATTTTGCCCGCCCTGTTGTCCTCTATCTTTGTGCTAGTACTCCTGGATGCGGCCTACCTTTCGCTCTTTAAGGTGCAGGTGCACCTCGGCTCCGCCCTGGAAATCAGGGCACCCCTGTGGCGCAGGGACATAGCCTACTCGGATATCGTGGCCGTCCAGACGGAAGAAGATTCTGGGCTCAATTCCGGGGCTATTAACTGGCCTGTTGTCAAGACCGCGCAGGGATACCGGGTCAATATGGGCGGAAAGTTCCGTGTGAGTCTCACCGTGAAGGACGGTAGCGCCTATGAGGTTGTCATGAAGGATCAAGCGCAGGCCCTAGACCTCGTGCAGACCCTGGAGCAGGCCAGAAAAGACAGCGGCCACACGAGCGTGTAGAAACCCTATAAAGTCCTACCTCAGCCCCAGGAAGACAGCCGCGAGCGCGACCCCAAAGAGCGTGCCCAGGGCCAGCTCAGGGACGGTGTGTTTGCGCAGGTAGTAGCGGGAGTAGACGGTGCTAGCCCACACTCCTGCACCCACCAGGTAACCCAGGGTGGGCAGGGGTATGTAGAGCGGGAAGACCAGGGCGAAGAGGGCGGCCACCAGTGCGTGCATACTGGCCTTAATTTTGAGGTTGACCAGGGCAACGACCAGCAACATAGCCACCGACAGGTTGAGGGCCAGGGGCACCTGGCTACTGGTATCCACGAAGTTCAGGGCCAGCGCCCCGGCGGTGAAAGAGAGCAGGGTGCCCGCGTAGAAGGGGGTGCGCTGTGCCCGGTCTTGGATGAAGCGGTCCCCTACCCTGCCGGTGCGGTGCATCCAGAGGGAAAGGGCCAGGGGGATAGCCACGATAAAGAGGAGTGAGAGCGCCACGGGTACGACCCAGGTGGGGTCTGTGGCGATCGCAATGATGGCCAGCAACAACCCGGAGAGCACAAAGGGCGAGAAGATTTCGGTAGCGGCTTTGCTGGCTTTCTCTAACATAGGCTCCACCTCTTCTCCTGCGATCTGCTACGAATATAAAGGTGCGGGGCGCAAGCCTCACCCTGCGCCGCGCACCTATTACCCTCGGCGGGGATTACCCGGCAAGCACCTCAGCCAGCCTCTTGACGCCCTCGGTCAGAGCCTCTGGCTCGATAGCGGAGAAAGCGATGCGGAGCTGGTTAGCTCCGGGATTGACCAGTTTCCCCTCGTTTTCTACCGGCTCGTAGAAGGCTGAACCGGGGATAAAGACCACACCGGCCTCAATGGCCGGGGCTAGGGCGTCGGTGGCATCGGCGTACTTGCACCCTTGGGGCAGGGTCAGCCAGGTGAAGAAGCCACCCTCAGGCACTGTCCAGGTGGTGCCTGCGGGCATGTACTTCTGGCAGGCATCCAACACAGCCTGGCAACGGGCCTGGTAGAGGGCGGCGGTGCGGCGGGTATGGGACTCCCACAGGCCCTCACTCATAAAGCCCAGCACCAGGCGCTGAGAGAGCACCGAAGGGCAGATGGTGACGGCTTCACCGGCAATCTGCAAGAACTTGCGGACGCGGAAGGGCGCGACCATCCAGCCCACGCGCACACCGGGCGAGAAGACCTTAGAAAAGGAGCCCAGGTAGAGCACGTTCTCGGGGTCCAGGGAGTAGAGAGAGCGGCGGCGCACCCCGTCAAAGGAGAGCTGGCCGTAGGGGTTATCTTCCACAATCAGTACGTCAGCTTCGCGGCAAACACGCACCAGCTCTTGACGGCGCTCATCCGAGAGGGTGATGCCGGTGGGGTTCTGGAAGTTGGGGATGGTGTAGAGGAACTTGACCTCTTTACCCTCAGCGCGGATGTCAGCAATGGCCTGGGCGACAGCGGCGGGGTCCAGCCCGTCCTGGTCAAGTGCTACCTGGCGCACATCAGCCTGGTAGCCCTCAAAAACACCCAGGGCACCTGTGTAGGTGGGGCCTTCTGCCAGAATGACATCCCCGGGGTTGACGAAAAGTTTGGTGGCCAGGTCCAGGCCCATCTGGGAGCCTGCGGTCATCTGAATATCGTCCACGGATGGGCGGGCACCTTCAGATTCCATGAACTGGCAGACCAGCTCAGCCAGTTCTTCCAGGCCCGCGCCGGAGCCATACTGCAGAACTTCTAGGCCCTCTTCTTGAATGATGCGGGCACTCATAGCACCGAGCTGTTCCAGCGGCAGCAGGTCCAGGTCGGGGTTTCCACCGGCCAGGGAGATGATGCCGGGGCGCATGGCGACCTCAAAAACATCGCGCACTGCCGAGGGGCGGAAACCGGCGGCACGGTCGGCAAAGTGGTGCATGATGCGGGCTTCAGCGGGGGTCGCTTCTGCCAGCAGGTTAGCTATTTTACTCACGGGTCTGCCTTTCTAGCCGTTGTAGGTAGTGCCAGCTACACCAGCGGCCGGGGAGGCGGGCTGGTCGGTGGCACCGATTGCGTGCAGGCTGATGAGTTCGTAGACCACGTGGGCGGCGGCGATGCCGGTCAGTTCGGCGTGGTCGTAGGGAGGGGCTACTTCAACAACCTCAGACCCGACCAGGTTGAGCCCGCGCAGACCGCGCAGGATTTCCAGGAGTTCGCGGGAGGTGATGCCGCCCGCTTCGGGGGTGCCGGTGCCGGGGGCGTGGGCGGGGTCGAGCACGTCAATGTCGATGGAGACGTAGAGGGGTCGGTCGCCAATGCGCTCACGGAGCAGTTGGACGACTCTCTCAACACCCAGGTAGTAGACGTCGGCGCTGGTGACGATGCCAAAGCCGAAGCGGGCATCGTCTTCTAGGTCTTCGGTGCCGTAGAGGGGGCCGCGAGTACCTACGTGGCAGAGAGCGTCGGTGTCCAGTAGTTCTTCTTCAAAGGCGCGGCGGAAGGGGGTGCCGTGGGTGTATTCGGCCCCGAAGTAGGTGTCCCAGGTGTCCAGGTGGGCGTCAAAGTGGAGCAGGGCGATTTTGCCGTGTTTCTTGTGCAGGTTGCGCAGGTTGGCCAGGGCGATGGTGTGGTCACCGCCGATGGTCACGAGCTGCGCGCCGTCCTTGGTGAGTTCGTGGGCACCGGCCTCGAACATTTCGAGGGCTTCTTCAATGTTGAAAGGGTTGCCGATGATGTCCCCGGCATCTGCTACCTGGGCTTCTTTGAAGGGGGAGATGTTGGCGGCGGGGTTGAAGGGGCGGAGCAGGCGGGAGGATTCGCGCACGTGGTTGGAGCCAAAGCGTGCGCCGGGCCGGTAGGAGACACCGGAGTCCCAGGGCATACCGGCGACTACGATATCTGCTTTTTCTACCTCGTCCAGGCGGGGTAGGCGGGCGAAGGTGGCAGTTCCGGCCCAGCGGGGTACTTCTGCGGCGTTGACGGGGCCAAGGCGTTCTACGCCGTCAGCGCCGGTGGCGATGACGCGGTTGGGTTTGGACGAGAAAAAGGCTTCTGCCATGGTGAGGGCTCCTTGGGGCAACGGAAGAGGGGGTCAAGCAGGCTCCTGTGAGCGCTGACACGAGATTTCACTCAACTATAACCCGTTTGCGGGAGCCTTTTGAGCTGTTTGCCCTGATTATTTATACCGGCGCTCATACATATACAGGTGGGGGCAAACCTAATACACGACGGCTTTGAAGCACTGCTCCCTGGCACAAGGGGGGCCGTATCTTTTTGCACCGAAGGTCTGCAAAAATGAAAGCTAGGTAAGACGCTTACGCAGGAAGCAGTTCAGCGCAAGCAGATCCCCCGAGAGGTTATGACCATGCAACCACGCAAGACAGCGCTTACAGCTTCACTGCTTGGGGTCTTTGCCGCCCATAATTGCGAGGAAGTAGCGCACTTTTACCAAGATATCGAAGCTCTCCCCCACCGCATTAGAGAGTGCGGTCCCTGGTCAAGCCAGCAGGATTTTGCCCTAGCTACGGCCCTTCTCACCGGAGCATCTGCTCTTGCACTGGTAGCAGGGGCCTGTCTGCCCCACGGTAAACTTCAGCAGGTTCTCGTGCTAGGCCCCCCATCTGCTCTGGTGGGTAACGCGATGAGCCATATCTGCCGGGGTCTTATCCAGCGCCGCTATAACGGTGGGCTGATGACCGCACCCCTCATGGCGGGCATAGCGGGTCGCTTGATCACCAAGGCTGGGGCGGGGCTTCCTGCCCGCACCCGCTGGGGCATCTACATCGGGTCTAACGCAGCAACTCTTCCCTTGATTTTTGTGGCTCTTGCAGCGGGCAAAAGAGTCCGCCCGCTCTTACCAATAGCCCTTTCGCCCCAGGCCTATTCAAAGTAGGTAAAAGGTATCCCATACCGCCCCTCCCCAAAGTACGGGCCGGGGTCAATGTGCATGTTTTTTCAAGAGACGGCTACAATAAACTGTGGCCTGCAACTCACCACCGTGAGGGCTTAGCCACATCAACGAACCCACTGGTCAAGCACACACGGCCTCAACACAAAGGAACACGCATGAACCTGGCCATTATTCTGCTGTATTTGGCAGCACTGATCCTCTTTGGCTACATCGGCAAACGAAAAGCCAAGAACGCCGAAGACTTCCGAGTAGCAGGCCGCAGGCTGGGCCCCGCACTCTACACCGGCACCATGTGCGCCGTTGTCCTGGGCGGCGCATCCACTGTGGGCGGAGTGGGCCTGGGCTACAAGTTCGGCATTTCAGGCATGTGGCTGGTTGTGGCTATCGCGGTCGGTGTACTCTTACTGTCCCTCATCTTTGCACCCATCATTGCCCGCCTGAAAATCTACACCGTCTCCCAGATGCTCTCCTTGCGCTACGGTGTGCGGGCTACCCAGGTTTCCTCCATCGTCATGCTGGCCTACACCGTCATGATTGCCGTGACCTCCACTGCAGCCTACGCCACCGTCTTCAGGGTCCTCTTAGATATGGACCGTACCAGCGCTATCTTATTGGGCTCCCTGGTCGTTATCGGCTACTCCCTCTTAGGCGGTATGTGGTCCATTACCCTGACCGACATGATGCAGTTCGCCATCATGACCGTGGGTATTTTCTTGCTCATGCTCCCCTTCTCCCTGAACAAGGCCGGTGGCTGGCAGGGCCTGACGGAACGCCTGGACTCCAGCTTCTTTGCCCCCGGGGCCATGGGTATGGATACCATTATCACTATGTTCGTGATTTACACTTTGGGCATCCTGGTGGGCCAGGACATCTGGCAGCGAGTTTTTTCCGCTCGCTCACCGCAGGTAGCCCGCTGGGGTGGGGCCGGTGCTGGTATCTACATTGCCCTCTACGGTATTGCTGGCGCTGTCATCGGTATGGCTGCCGCCGCCCTGGCTCCTGGGCTTGAGAGCAAGGACGACGCTTTTGCCACCGTTGCCCAGAACTTCCTGCCCGCAGGTATCGGCGGTATTGTCCTGGCGGCAGGTGTTGCTGCCATGATGTCCACCGCATCCGGCGCTCTGATTGCAGCAGCTACCGTAGCTCGGGTCGATGTCATCCCCTTCCTCACCGGTAAGCCTGCCATGCAGGAAGAGGACCCCGAAAGCGATACAGCCCTCAAGGCTGACCGTATCTACCTGCTCATCCTGGGTGTCATCACCACCGCTCTTGCTATTGCCCTGACCGATACGGTCACCTCCCTGACCATTGCCTACGACATCTTGGTTGGAGGGCTCATGGTAGCTATCCTGGGTGGCCTGCTCTGGAAGCGGGGTACGGGGGTAGCTGCAGCCCTGTCCATGGCGGTTGGCTCCCTGGTGACCCTAGGTTGCATGCCGATCTTTGGGGTACTGGCTAACGAACCTATCTACTACGGTATCGCGGTGTCCCTGGTGGTCTATGTGGTGGCCTCGCTGGCCACCAAGCCCACCGATCCTGCTGTCATCAAGACCTGGCAGGAGCGCCTGAAAGCCTAAGGTCCTGGGCGAACTGCCCCCCGCACCCTAGCTAGCCCGGCTTACCTTCTCACATGGCCATCTTAGGCCTGGGGAAGGCATAGGCCGGGCTCTTGCTTTCTTACTGGTAGGTCACCACAAAGGGTTTAGGTTCCAGGGCGTAGGTTTCTGCCGGGCTTAGCATGGGGGTATCTTCGTCATAGAAGTTTTTCCAGGAGGGCTTAATCTCGGGGTTCAGACCGGCTAGTAGCTGCTGATAGGTTGCCTCTTTAAGTTCGGGGCTACCGTGCCCATCGGCGTGGAGGGTCAGGGCCAGCTCAGGGTGCTTGCTCTCAAGCTGGGATCTATGAGCGATCATGGACAGGGTGAACTGGTGCAGAACCACCATTTTTTGGGGCAGGTGATTTTGCTGGGTCAGCTCAGCTAGATAGTCCAGGGTCTCATTGATTTCGCTGGCATCTACGCTCCCGATCTGTTGCAGGTGCACCTGGCCGGGGTAGATTCTCCATTCAGCATCTATACCAATGCCCACGTGAGGTTCTTTGAGCAGTTCTTCATAGTCTTTGACCTGCTCTGTAAAACTGCTATACCCGGGCTGGAAATCAAGAATGACGTAGATCCCCTCCTTGGCGGCCAGGTCTACGAGGGGGCGCAGGCTCTCCAGGCTGGCTTCGTCTGAATAATCGCCGTCCACACCCGGTGCCGAGCTGGCGACGGTAGCAATGATCTCAAAGGCCGGGATAACTTTCTCCTGGCTGTACCCCTGGTATTGGCTAGCTAAATCTTTGACTCTTGTAACCGACTCTTCTGGGCTTTGCTCCCCCAATGCCCCCAGAGAGGGGCCGCTGGGGTTGCCGTAAAGGGCAACATAGCGGTGAGCAAAGATTTCTTGGCCACCGCCCATGACTTCCTGGGGTTGGGCCTGCGGTCTTGGTGATGTTTGCTGGGCTTTCTGGGTGGAAGGCGCCGGGCCCTGAGGGGTTGAGGGATCTTCTGTTCCTTGCCCAGGACCACCGCAGGCGGCCGCGGCTAAGAGCGTGCAGGTGGTAAGGGTGAGTATCCTGAGACGACGTGGGGTGGAGAGGGGCATGGCATCCTGGCTATCTTGGGGGAGGGGGACCTATTTGACCATTTTCATAAGTCTACTTAATATTTTATCCCTCTCTGCCGCCCACCTGCCTCACTCACCCCACAGAACCTCATAAGAATACTGTGCTGTGCATAACATTTCACAGGTCAGCCTCCCGCCCCGAGACCTTAAAAACCCGTATGCTAGAGCGGACGTTAAAAGAATATTTCAAGCTGAAAGGTACCCATGACCCACCCCTCCCTGCCTGACCGTAGCACCGAAGTAACCGAGCCGCGCCGCAACGCTGGCTACGCCATCCTGGCAACCCTGCGTAACTACGGCGTCGATACCGTCTTTGGTATTCCCGGCACCCACAACTTAGAGTTCTACCGCCATCTCGAAGAACTCGGCATCCACCCGGTCACCACCCGCCACGAGCAGGGTGCCTCCTACGGTGCCGATGGCTGGTCACAGACCCGCAACCTGCCCGGCGTTGTCATTACAACCTCCGGCCCCGGTCTCTTGAACTCCCTCTCGGGAGCCGCAACCGCCTACGCAGAGTCCCGCCCCATGATTATCCTCTCCCCCGGCCGCCCGGTAGGCCAGGAGTTCCGCGATATCGGCGCCCTGCACGAGACTAAAAACCCCACCGGTGCCGTCAACTCCATTGTGGAGTTCTCCCGCCGCGTGAACTCAGCAGAAGAAGCGGTAGATATTATCCACAACGCTTTCCGCTCCTTCACCCACAACCGCCCGCGCCCCATTCACATTGAGGTGCCCCTGGATGTCCTCGAAAGCGAAGTTGAGCTTGACCCCGCAATTCTGCAGGCCCGCCCCCTGGGCAAGCCTCAGCCTGCACCGGTCGATGATGTGCGCGAAGCCGCCCGTATTCTGGCAGAAGCTAAAGCGCCGCTGATTGTGGCCGGTGGCGGTTCTATCTCTGCCGCTGATGACCTGCTTACCCTGGCTGAACTTCTCGAAGCACCGGTTATTACTTCCGTCAATGGTAAGGGCGCTATCCCCGAGAAGCACCGTCTTTCCTTGGGCGCTGACCTGCGCCTGAGCGCCGCTCACGCTTTCTGCCGGGAAGCCGATGCCATGCTTATTATTGGCTCTAAGATCGGTGAAGCTGAGCTCTGGGACGGCGATATCCGCCCCGCAGGCCCGGTCATCCGGATTGATATTACCCGCGACCAGATGCTCACCAACATCACCCCGGACCTTGAGCTACCCGGGAACTCTCGGGCTGTTATCCCCCAGCTCCTCGAAGCTCTGGCGGAGCAGGGTGTCACCCCCGGTTCCCGCCAAGAGCGCAATCTCCAGGGCATCTTCGATGCCCTGGATAACGAGGGGCGGGCTATCGCCCCCGAGCTGGCAGAGCTTAACGAGCGCATCATGGAGATTCTGCCCCAGGACACCATCATTGCCGGTGACTCCTCACAGGTAACCTACATGGGCACCACCACCTTCTACCGGGCACCCCGGCCTAATTCCCTGCTCTACATGGCAACCTACGCCACCCTGGGCTACGGCCTGCCTGCTGCCATTGGCGCTAAGGTGGCAGCGCCCGAGCGTCCGGTGGTCTGTCTGCTCGGTGACGGTGCGCTCATGTTCGCTATCCAGGAGCTCATGACCGCTGTTGAGCAGCAGTTGGATCTGCCCATCATTTGTGTAGAGAACGGTGGCTACGGTGAGATTCGCCAGAACGAACGCGACCGTGGCATCGCGCCGGTTGCGGTAGACCTGGTTCAGCCTGATTGGGTCAAGCTGGCTGAGGGCTTCGGTGCCACAGGTTTCACCGCCACCATGGACACCCTTACGGATACTGTTCAGAAGGCCCTGGAAACCCGCGGCCCCTCGGTGGTTCACCTTAAGATCGGTGAAACCCTGCGCTAAGGCAGATACTCTCAGCGCACAAAAGCACCCCCTGTTCTCTTTGGCAAGTATGCGGAAGAGAGCAGGGGGTGCTTTACACTGCGGCTAGGGATCTATTCGTATCTCAAGGCGTCAATGGGGTCCAGCTTAGCCGCCTTATTGGCCGGGTAGTAGCCAAAGAAGAGGCCGATAGCTAGCGAGAATCCCAGAGACAGGGTGACAGCGCTCAGCGGCGGGAACACAAAGGTCCCCAGCATATTTGAGCCCAGCATACCGAGCCCGCCGCCGACCAGTACGCCCAAGATGCCACCGACCAGGCAGACAATCATGGCTTCCACCACGAACTGCAGACGGATAGCTCCCCGGGTAGCGCCCAGGGCCTTACGGATGCCAATTTCACGGGTACGTTCGGTCACGGTCACCAGCATAATGTTCATGACACCGATACCACCGACCAGCAGTGAGATACCGGCAATAGCCGAGATAGCTGCACTAATACCGGCCAGCACATCGTTGAAGGACTGTGTGGCCGCTGAGTAATCCATAATTTCAGCCATGAACTGCTCATCGGAACGATACATATTGGTGAGGTGCGCCTGAAGCAGAGCCTTGACCTGGGCCAGGTCTTTACCCTCCGCCGGGCGTACACTCAGGTAGGACCAGCCATCTGCATTCATGCTGCTGAACTGACCCTCAAAGGTGTAAGGCATCAAGACCGCGCCTGGCACCGACATGCCCAAAAGACCGCCAGTATTATCAGGTTGGTAAACACCTACAACAACAGCATAGATGGTGCTGGAGCCACCCGAGCTAACCTCTACTTCTTGACCCACCGCCTGAACAGGGTCGCCTCCCAGAAGTGACAGCTGGTCGGTAGAAATCATGACGACCGGTCGCTTGTTATCAATATCGGTCTGGGTGATAGCCCGGCCGGCCACCAGGTTCTTGGGGTTAAGCTCCAAGTAGTCCATATTGACGAAATTTATGAGACTCTCCGAGTTGGTCTGCCCCTCATAGGTAAGCTCAGCACCATATGAGGCTGAGTTCCCCAGGGGAATACCGGCGATATTATCACCCATAACCTCTTTGAGGGTGTTAATATCATCAATGCTGATAAGGGAGTCCCCGGTGGGCATTTGGCCTGAGCTACCCATCATTCCATAGGGGCTAGATATGTTTGCAGAAGTTTGGCCTTCGTCCTCACGGGGCCGTTCTTTCACCTGGATATTGAGGTCATTGGCTCCCGAACTCACAACAGCTTGGTTAGCCTGGGTTTGCAGGGAGTGACCCAGGGTCAGAATCGCAATCACTGAGGCGATACCCATGATGATGCCCAAAAGGGTCAAGAAAGAGCGCATTTTATTGTTGCGCAGGCTACCTAGCGCTAGGCTGATTGACTCTTTGATGTTCACGGCTGGACCTCCTCGGGGGTGGGCTCAGTGCCGCCCGGTGCGGGCGGAACTACCGCTGCGCTAGCCACCGGAGCCGATAGAAGACCGGTAGGGTCTGTAAGTCCATTGGCGCTCATATAAGGGGCGGCGGCCTCTTTACCGGCGACGATACGGCCATCAACCATGGTGACAATGCGGTCAGTTTCTGCGGCCAGCTCGGGGTTGTGGGTAATAAAAACGATGGTCTTACCCTGCTCTTTGTTGAGCTGATGAAAGAGGTCCATGACCATGCGCCCGGTCTGGCTATCGAGAGCACCGGTAGGCTCATCGGCCAGGAGCAGGGGCGGGTCATTGGCCAGGGCACGGGCAATGGCTACACGCTGTTTCTGGCCGCCGGAGAGGGCCGCTGGGCTGTTCTCCATCCGGTCAGCTATGCCCATCTGCTCCAGCAGGTAGGCGGCTCGTTCCCTGCGGTCACGAGCATTCATGCCCGCGTACATCATAGGCATCTCAACGTTCTTGAGCGCCGAGATGCGCCCAATCAGGTTGAAGCTCTGGAAGATGAACCCGATATTCTGGCTCCTGTAGAAAGCCAGTTCATCATCGCTCAGGTTGGGGATGTTCTCGCCATCAAAGGTGTAGTAGCCGTAGGTGGCCCGGTCCAGCAGACCAATGATGTTCATGAGGGTGGTTTTACCGGAACCGGACTGCCCTACAACCGATACGAACTCCCCACGATTGACGTGAAAGTCAATGCCAGGTAGAACGGTGATTTCGCTGGGGGTGCCCTGGTTAAAGGTTTTGACGATGCCCCGCATATCCAGCAGGGTTTCTGGGGGCTGTACTAGTTGCTGGCTCATGGTTTTACCAGCCGTAGCTCACGCCGGCGTCCAAAGTCACTGTCTCGCCCACACGGTAGCGGTAGTTCTCACCATAGGTCAGAACCATATCCCCTTCGGCCAGCTCACCGCCGGTGATAGCAATATCGATGTCGTTGGCAAGGCCGGTTTCTACAGTGCGTTCTTCAAGGACGTAGTTCCCGCCGTCCTGGGGTACAGCTACCACGACACTCTTGGCCCCCAGGTCATTGGTGTACACGGCGTCTACGGGTACAGCCAGAGAATCAGTTTCCTCGGCGGTAATGATGTTGGCCTTGACGCTGGAGCCCAGGTAGAGGCCCTCGCGGTCGCCGGTGACCTCGATAGTGACGGTGAAGGTGGGGCTACTGCCGGTACCCACACCGCTTACGGCAGTGCCTGCGGCTTCGCTACCGGCCTGCTGGGCTGAGTCCGCAATAGAGGCTACCGAGGTAACAGTTCCGGTGTATTCTTTGGTGCCACTTGAGCCTGCAGTGAAAGTGACCTTGTTGCCTTCTTTGACCTTGGGGAGGTCAGATTCGCGCACACTTGAGGTAATGGTCAGTTTTGAATCGTCGCCGATAGTGACTACGGGGCCGGTTGCGGGGGCACCGGGCTTAGCAACGGTCATGACTACACCGTTAATGGGCGAGGTGATGGTTGCGCCATCAATGTCTTCTTGCAAGGAGGTAAGTGCCTGGTCGCGGGCCCTTTCGGCGCTGGTTAGGGAGGTCCGGGCGTTACCCAGTTCCGCTTCGAGGGTTGCAAGCTGGGTTGAGGCGGCGTTACGGGCAGTGCTAACACCGGAATCCGCGTCGGACTTTGCGCCAGCGGCCAAGCGCTGGGCTGACTCGGCGGCTGCGAGATCGGCGTTTAGAGCGGTCAGGTCAGCACCTTCGGCGGCTGCTTGGTCGCGTAGTGCCCGAGCAGTCGCCAGGCTGTTATTAGCCTGGGTGAGCTGCTCAGCCGCAGTGCGCTGGGCGGCGAGTGCAGCAAGGATTTCGGGGTTGGTACCGTTGTTGATGCCCTGGTTGTGCTGGTCGTAGGCGGTTTGTGCTGCCTTAAGCGCCGTCTGGGCGGTGGTGACCGCTCCTTCAAGCTGAACGCGCTGGGTGTCTAGTTCCCCTTGCAGAGTCGAGGTATCAATGGTGGCTAGGGTCTGGCCCATCTCAACCCGGTCGCCCACAGCCACGTTGACGGCGCTGATGGGTGAGGTCAGGTGGGTGGTGACGCTACGGATTTCACCGGGCTGGATTGTGCCCTCCACACGAACTTTGTTGCTGACCCCTTCTTTGCTCAGAATCATGTAGTCGGTGGCGGGGATGGCTCCGCCGGAGGCTGTCGAGCTAGCACCGAAAAGACTGCTGAAGACGAGAACCCCAACCAGGATGAGGGCCACGACACCGGCTGCGATAGCGATGAGGACCTTGGTGAGAGTAGACATCTTCTTTTTCTTGCGTGGCCGGTGGGCGGGAACCGGAGGGGCGGGAGGCTGATCCATTGGCAGGGTAGGAGTGTCCATCGTCTGACCCTTCTGAGCGGGGGTAAATGTGGTGTATCTATCTTTTAGTGTAGATTCCACCTACCCAGAAAACACCGAGTGGATACTCAGAAACCCATAAATCATCCCGCAGAATGATTTATGACGTGAGACGCCCACCGAGCTCCGGCTGAGGGCATAGAAAAGGGCGGGCTCTTTCCGGCCCGCCCTCAACACGCACTCCTTGCCCCCTCACGGCTAGCGCCCTTTGCAGAATGAAACACATTTTTCTAAGGCAATAGGTACACACATCTGGAGTTCTTCGCTTATCTCCGCCCGACAACTACTCTTAGTACCAGTACGGCCCAGCAGTCTATGCCCTAACCCTGCCATGCCTGTAGGTAGGATGTGGGTTTTGGAGCGGTCGCTAGTCCATAGTTCTTCCGGCGGTTTCGGGCACAGCGCGGCGGGTAAAGGCAATCAGCCCCACACCGATGACCGCAAAGACCGCAAAAGTTGCCCCCAGCCCCAGGGCAGCAACCATCTGGGGGAAGAAGAGGGAGACGCAGAAGTTCGCCATCCAGGAGACAAAGGTGGCAACACCCATACCGGCACCGCGCACTCGGCCCGGGAAGAGTTCGCTCATAAGCACCCAGGTTACAGGGGACACCGCCCCCTGCTGGAAAACAAGGAAAATAATCGAGATCAGCAGGGTAGCCCAGGGGCGGGCAGAGGCATCAAGGAACTGAGAGGTCAAGGCCAGCAGCATCAGAGACACCGTGGTGCCTGCCAGACCCAGGGTGAGGACGAGGCGGCGGGGGAAGCGGCCCACGAACCAGAGCCCCACCGCCGCACCAATGACAGAAAGAACACCGTTAGAGATGTTGGCGGTCAGGGCGGCATCGGTAGAGAACCCGGCTTCGCGGAGTACCTGGGTGCCGTAGTACATCAGGGCGTTCACGCCGGTTGCCTGCTGGACGATACCGATAGCGCAGGCCAGAAGCAGGGTGGTACGCAGGGCCGGTTCTTGCCAGAGCTGGCCAAGTACCCCCCGGGCGGTAGCCGTAGACTTCCTATAGCCGGGCGACTCGGGAACTAGGAGCATACCCAGGAAAAGCACTAGGGCAGGGACCACGGAGATAGCGAACATGACCCGCCAAATCATGACGTTCTGGGCAAAGAGATTACCCAGTACGGCGTTCATAACGTAGGCAGCAAGCTGGCCGAAAACAATCATGAACTGGTTACGGGTAACGATAGCCCCGCGCCGGTTAACGGGGGAAATCTCTGCCAGGTAGATAGGAACCACCGCTGAGGCCGCACCGACAGCCAAGCCCACCAATACACGGAAAGCGATGAACACCGCCAGGTTGGGGGCAGATGTCAGCCCCAAGGAACCAGCCGCAAAAACAACCGCCAGCACCAGCAAAATACGGCGGCGGCCGAACCGGTCAATCAGCTGGCCCGCAGTCAGCGCACCAAACGCCGCGCCCAGCGTCAAGGCGGAGGTAGCCAACCCTTCAGCCGCCGGGGACAGAGTGAAATCCTGCTGGAGGAAGGGCAGGGCACCGTTGATAATGCCGGTGTCATATCCGAAGAGGAAACCACCGACCGAGATGATCCAGGTGTAAAGGGTGACCCGGCGGGGGTCGGCAGTCTGTTTCATGTGCACTCCTTGGTAGAGACCAGAGCAATTCTAGCCCCTACGCCCCGGTGATAAAAGAGGTAGCTTGTGTGCCAGGTAGGCTAGGAGTATGACTGCTCTTTCCATTGACCTCAATTCTGACTGCGGGGAGTCTTTTGGCTCCTGGGTCATGGGCGATGACACTGCAATGATGCAGACCGTCTCCTCTGCCAATATCGCCTGCGGTTTCCACGCGGGCGACCCCAGCGTAGCCCGCTCCACCGTCCGAGCCGCCCACCAGAAAGGGGTAACCATTGGGGCTCACGTTTCCTACCCCGACCTGGCTGGCTTTGGCCGCCGGTTTATGGATATGACCGCCACCGAACTCACCGATGCCGTCATCTACCAGGTGGGGGCGCTCCAAGCTATCGCGCAGGTGGAGGGCGCACAGGTGAGCTACTGCAAGCCGCACGGGGGCCTCTATAACGCCATCGTTCACCACACAGCACAAGCACAGGCGGTTGCCACTGCCCTGCACGAGCTGGGAGACCTGCCTATCCTCTGTCTGCCCGGTTCTGCGGTAGCGAGCGCCGCCCGCGCCTTGGGCCTACCTGTCTTCTATGAGGCTTTTGCCGACCGGGGCTACACACCCGAAGGCAGCTTGGTGTCCCGGAGGGAACCGGGTGCGGTCATCCATGACCCCGAGGTGGTTGCTGAGCGTGTGGTCCGTATGGCCGTTGACGGTGAGGTGATCGCTGTGGACGGCTCACGCGTGACCCTGGATGCCGCCAGCATCTGCGTCCACGGGGACACCCCTGGGGCTGTGGCTATTGCCCAGCAGGTACGGGCCGCCCTGGAAGGGGCCGGGGTCCGTATCGAGGCCTTCGTCTAAGCCTCAAGTGCGGCGCAAACCTTCATCTGCGTGTTCTTTGAACGGCATTTGGAAGGTTTGCGCCGCGTTCACGAGCCATCAGCGCACACCGGCCCGCACTAGCTTTGCCCGCAGATTCTCGGGGTTACGGGCAACATCCTCCCACTGGACTCGGATAACCGTATACCCCAGCAGCTCCAAATGGTGCTGACGACGGCGCTCTTTCTGAATGACCTCAACGGGGCTCCCATAGGTTCCTGAGTATTTGACCATTCCATCTACCTCCAGAATCACCCTGGTATCCTCCCACAGAAAATCCGGTCTATATACATTCCCCTTAACCCAGAGCTGAGCCTGCTCTACAGGGGCAGTAAAACCCCAGAGCAGAATCCAGTAACGGGCTAAGGACTCCGCAGGTGATTCGGCTTTCGCGCTCATATATTTAGCGATCTCTCGAGCTCTCAGAGCACCCCTCCCCTCCAAAGTTTTCAGAGCTTGAGATAGTTCCCCTTCCTGCACAAGATCGCGGTGAAGCAGATCATCAATGATGCACAGAGCATCGGGGCACGGGAGCACCCGCGCACAGTCCAGAGCTGTTTGCAGAGGGGTTGTGACAAAAGCACCTGACCGGAAAACAGCTTGCTCACATACCTGCAAACGGTTACGGCTCAAATGCACATTCCCTGCAACCTTGGCTGACGGGTGAGGGTGGCTTACCCAAACTTTTAGGGGCAGATCTAGGGTAGGTGCCCGCCACCAAAGTGCCGCTGAAACATGGCTCAGCACATATCCTCGATGAGTTTTGAGAAAACCCACATGACGAGCCAAGCAACGGCGAGTGGCATCCCATGTTTTCCATTGGTTGGCTTCAACATAGGCGTTGAAGCATATTTTGATGAGCTCGCCGTTTTTACTTTTTCGTGTAATTGCGGCGGAGCTTACGCCTTGATGCCGTAGCTCAGCCGATGTTTTGATGGTGGTAAAGAGGTCTTCCATAGGACCCAAAATTGTTCAGAAGATGTGCCTTGACAAGGGGTCTGGAGGAAACTGTGGATAAGTCTGCCCTGGTGCAGTAGCTTGTGCGGCGCAAACCTTCATCTGCGTGTTCTTTGAACGGCATTTGGAAGGTTTACGCCGCGTTCACTCCGTATTAGGTACCGCATGGGTAGCTGGCCTTGCGTGGGCAGCGCCACACCTGCCAGAATTGTTGAACAATCTACGGTTTTGACGGACGTAAAGGGGTGCCCATGATTCACCGCCCACACGACGGCGCAGACATCTACACGGTCAAGCCCTTTGGCGCCCTCGCAGCCCTGGTGGACTGCCGCACCCTCGAAAATGCCCTGTACCTGCACCTGCACCTCAGCAGGTACCCCGCCGCAGGCCAAACTGAGCTGATTCCGGCCGCCCGCACCGTCCTAGTTCGCTTTAGCACTTACGACTACACCGCCGCCTTTCTGGCCGCTCCCGACCTGCCGCCGGTAATCGGTCATGTGCGCGCCCACGGTCGCACGGTCACCATTCCCGTGATCTATGACGGCCAGGACCTGGCCGATCTTGCCGCCCACCTGGGTATGAGCGAGCAGGCTCTTATCTACACCCACACCACGGGCCGCTGGTCGGTGGCCTTCGCGGGTTTTGCTCCCGGCTTCTTCTACTTACACCGGAACGATAAGGTGCTGGATGTTCCCCGCCGTGCCAGACCGCGCACCTGCGTCCCGGCGGGTTCGGTGGGGTTGGCCGGTGATTTTTCGGGTATCTACCCGCGCTCTTCGCCGGGTGGCTGGCAGTTAATCGGGCACACTAATGCGCCCCTATGGAACTTAGCGCAGAACCCTCCGGCGCTTTTGGAGCCGGGTATGCAGGTCCAGTTTGAGGCGGTCCGGGAACTGATTACGGTAGCCGGTAGGTCCCCAGCAGAAGAGCACCCGGGTAAGCCTGCACTTAGCGAGCTGGCTGCGGGCTTGAAGGTGCGCTCCCCCGGTATGCTTACCCTTTTTCAGGATGCCGGCCGCAGCGGCCTGAGCCACTGGGGTGTTTCCCCATCAGGGCCGGTGGACCGCGCCGCCGCTGCAGAAGCTAACCGGCTGGTAGGTAACCAGTTGCAGGCAACCGTCCTGGAGAATCTTGCCGGTGGGCTGGCCCTTACGGCCCACCGCGATGTGGTTCTTGCCCTTACCGGAGCGCAGGTTCCTGCGCGGATCAGCGAAGATAACCCGGTAGATGCAGAAAGCCCTGCCCAGGAGGAACCGCTAGCTGTCACCTCCTACCGCCCCTTTGCCCTCAAACCGGGGCAAACTCTGACTCTAGGGGCTACCGAACGCGGCCTGCGCACCTACCTGGCTGTGCGTGGGGGTTTTGCGGCGCCCCAGCAGGCGACAAGTTCTTCCCGCGATACCCTAGCTGGCCTGGGCCCGGAGCCCCTAGCCCCCGGTGACCTACTGGCCCTAGCAGCAGAAAGTTCAGCGCTAGTGGGCAACCCCGTTCCCCCGCTCCCTCTACCCGGCGAGCAGATATTAACGATTCGTGCGGTGCCGGGGCCCCGCCAGGACTGGTTCACCCCGGAATCGCTGACCCGTTTCACAGAGGCAATCTGGGAGATTTCGCAATCCAGCGACCGTATCGGTGCCCGCCTGGTGCTATCCGAGTCTGAGGGTGGCGGTGAAAGGCCAGAACCCACCGAGGTCCTGGCCCGTCTCAGCGACAAGGAGTTACCGAGTGAGGGCATGGTGGCGGGAGCTATGCAGGTTCCCCCCAGCGGGGAGCCTGTTATCTTCCTGGCCGATCACCCGGTTACTGGCGGCTACCCGGTGATTGCAACGGTTCATCCCGATGACCTGCGCCTGATAGCCCAGGCCCCTCCCGGCACTAAACTCCAATTCTGCCTCGTTCCCTTTGACCATCTGACCCCACAGAAGTGAGTTCTACAATGCGTAAAGTTTTGATTGCTAACCGCGGCGAGATTGCCGTCCGTATCATTGGCACCTGCGCGCAGCAGGGGATCGCTTCTGTGGCTATCTACGCAGATTCCGATGCCGAAGCTCTGCACACGGCTTTGGCTGATGAGGCCTACGCCCTAGAGGGGTCGACACCGGCTGAAACCTATCTGGATATGCATAAGGTTCTACAGATTGCCCGTATTTCTGGGGCCACCGATGTTCACCCCGGCTACGGTTTCTTGGCTGAGAACGCTGATTTTGCCCGTGCGGTCATTGACGCTGGCCTCACCTGGATTGGCCCGGCCCCCGAGACTATTGAAGCTCTGGGCGATAAGGTCAAGGCCCGTGAGCTGGCGCTGTCGGTGGGTGCGCCTTTGGCTCCGGGGTCAGACGGGCCAGTAGCCAGCGCGGCAGAAGCCCGTGCCTTTGCGCAGGAGAACGGCCTGCCTTCCATCATTAAGGCGGCGCACGGTGGCGGCGGGCGCGGTATGCGTATCGTGCGGCACCTGGATGAGGTTGAAGAGGCTTTCACCTCTGCAACACGCGAAGCCCAGGCCACTTTTGGCAATGGGGAGTGCTTTATTGAGCGCTTTTTGGAGAGGCCCCGCCACCTTGAGGCGCAGGTGGTTGCTGACTTCCAGGGCAACGTCCTGGTAGTGGGCACCCGCGATTGTTCCCTACAGCGGCGCAACCAGAAACTTATTGAGGAGGCCCCGGCCCCCTTCCTGACCGATGACCAGCGGGCCGCTATTGAGCGGGCTTCTGCCGATATCTTCCGGGCGGCGGGCTATGTGGGTGTGGGTACAGCTGAGTTTATGGTGGCCCAGGACGGCACTATTTCCTTCCTTGAGGTCAATACCCGTATTCAGGTGGAGCACCCCGTGACCGAGGAGGTCACCGGCCTAGACCTGGTGGCTCTCCAACTGTCGGTGGCCGCCGGGGAGCCTCTGCTCATGACCCAAACCCCTGTAGCACACGGGCATGCTTTTGAATTCCGTATCAACGCGGAGGACCCGGCCCGGGGGTTTCTACCTGCCGCTGGCAGAATCGAGTCCATCAGCTTGCCCTCTGGTCCCGGTATCCGCTGGGACGCCGGTGTGCGCCCGGGTTCTGTAGTCAGCGGGGATTTTGATTCTATGCTGGCTAAGCTCATTGTTTCTGGTGCTACCCGCGAGCAGGCGCTACGGCGGGCGCGGTTTGCCCTGCGTCAGCTTGAGATTTCTGGGGTGGCTACCGTGCTTCCCTTTGATCGGCAGGTCTTAGAAGCGCCGGCTTTTACCGCCGAGGGCGGCGAATTTGGGGTCTACACCACCTGGATTGAGGACGTCTTCCTGGCAGAGGGTAGCGGTGAGCCAGATGTAGCCTACCACCAGCCCCTGCTGCCGGTGGGTGCTAGGACCTTTCCGGGGAGCGGGGTCACCCGTTTTACCCTGGAGATCGACGGTACTCCGCACCGGGTGGGCCTACCCGATTCTGTTTTTGCGTCCCTGGGGAGCGCAGGGGCACCGGCAGGTACAGCCGAGGTAGAAGGGCCCGGTCAGGTTCTTGCACCTATGAGCGGGTCGCTTTTGCGCTTTACCGTGCAGCTAGGAGACCGTGTGGGGGCAGGCACCCAGGTAGCTCTGCTGGAGGCCATGAAAACCGAGGTTCCGGTGCTGGCGGAGTCTGCGGGAACCGTGGCTGAGCTACTGGCTGAGCCTGGTGAGCGTGTCAGCGCGGGTTCTGCTCTCATCCGTTTTGACTAGGGGCACCCGTAGGATAGTGCTGTGACTTCCCAATCCCTTGATGCCGCCTTTACCCCGGAGCTGAGTACCCTAGCGACCCATCGGCCCGCCGATATGCAGGCTCCCCAGTGGGCGGCTTCTGCTTTGCGTTCCGCTATGGATGCCGCTGCGCTGACCCCCGGCACCCAGTTGGTCGAAGAACAGCTAGCCGCCCTGCTCGATGTTTCCCGCAATACCCTGCGCCAGGCTTTTACTGAGCTTGAAGCTGAGAACCTGGTGCAGAGGATCCCCTACCGGGGAGTCTTCGTGATTCAGCCGGATGCTGAGCAGGTGCGGGAGCTCTTTATTGAGCGGTGGGCTGTTGAGTCCGCCGCGATTGGCCTCGCCCCGCTTGGGGAGAACAGTGATGCCCGTGCAGCTATTGACCGGGCCCGTACCGCCCAGGCCCGGGGGCAGGTGCCCCAAATGGCGAGCGCTAACCAGGATTTCCACCGTGCTCTGGTGGCTTCGGCCCGGTCGCAGCGGCTGAATCGGGCTATGTCCCGTATTTTGGCGGAGATGCGGCTAATTTTCTTTGAGTTGTCACACGATATGGGTTTTCATGCGCCTTTTATCGAGAAGAACGCCGAGTTGCTTGCCCTGGTTGAGGGTGGGCAACGGGAGGCGGCGCATCGGGCTTTGCGGGCCTATTTGGATCTTTCGCGTGACCGTTTTTTGCAGGAGCCTGTACTCTAAGGGCTTGTGCCAAAGCAGTGCTACAGGGTTTAACTCAATCAGCCTTTTTAACACAAAAGCACCGTGCCTGTCGGCTAGTTGAGCGCTGACAGGCACGGTGCTTTTTGAGCGGGTTGGTTTTAGCCGGCCCAGAGCTTGGCGATACCGCTGAGTGAGTTGAAGCCCAGGTAGATGGTCAGGAGCCAGGAGGCCCAGCCAATCACAATCAGCCAGATGGGGTACTTGTAGCCGTCTAGCAGGGTCTTGGCACGGAAGGTTGCCACAAAGAGGATCACACCAAAACCAAGGGGCAGAATCAGACCGTTGACGGCACCGGCCACAATCAGCAGGGTGGAGGGTGCTTTACCGGCAATGATAAAGACGACGGTTGAAATAACGATAAAACCGATGGTCAGCGCGTTCTTGACGGTGACGGAGGTCTTAGAGCTGGTCACGAAGGACACGGAGGTGAAGGCCGCACCGATGACCGATGAGATAGCGGCTCCCCAGAGAATTAGGCCGAAGATGCGGGTGCCTATTTCGCCTGCCGCGATGCCGAAGGCTTGGGCGGCAATAGATTTTTCGGTGTCCATGGCAACGCCGGTGGCGACGACACCCAGGATGGCGAGGAAGAGCAGGAAGCGCATCACACCGGTGATGATGATGCCGGTGACCGATGAGCGGGAGATGTCTTTGACGTGTTCTGCGCCGTGGATTCCGGCCTCCAGCATACGGTGGGCACCGGCGTAGGTGATGTAGCCGCCTACGGTGCCGCCGACCAGGGTGGTGATGACGGTGAAGTCAACCTGTTCGGGCAGTACGGTGTTTTTGAGGGCGTCCCCTACGGGCGGGTTGGAGACAGCGGCAACGTAGAGGGTTGCCAGGATCATGATGGCACCCAGAATAACCACGATACGGTCCAGGGCCATACCTGCCCGCTTGGAGAGGAAGACACCGATAGCGAGGACGGCGGTGAGGATGCCGCCGGTGGTGGCGTCCATGCCGAGCATGGAGTTCATGCCCAGGCCGCCACCTGCTACGTTGCCCACGTTAAAGACGAAGCCACCCAGGGCTACCAGGATAGCTAGGAAGCTGCCCAGGCCGGGGATCAGGGAGTTAGCCAGTTCTTGGGCTTTGCGTCCGGAGACACCGATGACGCGCCAGACGTTGAGCTGAACGGCGACATCGATCAGAACTGAGATCAGGATGGCAAAGGCAAAAGCCGCGCCCATTGTGTAGGTGAATTGCCCGGTTTGGGTGATGAAGCCGGGGCCGATGGCGCTGGTGGCCATGAGAAAGAGTGAGCCGAGTAGGGCGGTGCGGCGGCCCTTGGCGGCTTGCTCTTGGTCAGTGATCAGGGCTTGTGCATCTGCCATGTCTCTCCTTGGAGGTTGTCATGCCCCGGTAAGGGAGGGCATGAGTGCTCGGTTTATAGACATAGATTACAGAATGACTGCTTATTGGCGTGGGAGAAAGCTGCGAAAGCCTGGACCCGGAGCTGCCGGGCGGTCTGTTTCTTAGCGTGTAGCCACCCCTGCTCAGGGGTGGCTACATGCTCTGGTTTTATCTTGAGGGTTTAGTCTTGCGGTAGCTTCGGCATACTGCTCCTGTGAGCAGGGCCAGGGCGGCAAGACCCACCAGGAGCCCCACTGCTGATACGCCTGTGGATGCTAAGGATGGTGGAAGCTGAGCTCCCCCTTCTTGAGCTTGCTGAGCCGGTTCCTGCTCCTTATGAGGGGCCAGCAACTGTGTCTTCCCGGGTTCGCTTGGGGCTGCGGGGGACGTGCTGGTTGGTTGCTGATTCATAGTGCCACTGGTCTCTAGCTGGTGGAATTTATGGTGACTTTCCTCCTTGGGGCTGGGGCTTTCGGGTCCGCTAGCTCCTTGGGTTTTACCGCTGGGGCCTTCCCCCTTGTCCGCGGGGCCTTGCAGGGTTTTGGTTTCGCTTCCCTGCTCTGGGGTTTGGGCTGAGGGGTCAGAAGACGGAGCTGAGGGATCTGGAGACGGGGCTGGTGCGGTAGCTCCCTCAGAAGGAGCCGGGTCCGTGCCAGTTTCGCCCGGCTTTCCATCCTGCTGGCAGTCCTCAATAGCCTGATCCCCTACAAGGAATACAAGCTTTTGGGGTTGGGATGCTTTCTGCTCACCGTCAAGGGTTCTGGCACTGTAGTAGGCCTCAAATTCATAGATGCCGGGGGCCGTGAACACCCAGTGAGCGTGTACGTGGGTGGGGAAGTCTACCGGGATGAGATAATCACCTTTACGGGAATCCGCAAGTAGGTTCACCCCGGTAAAGGGGGACTCTTGATAGATAGCGAAGTTGCTACCGTCCGGTTTGTGAACCGGGTTCAGGTGTAGCTCAACCGGGCCTTCAAGACGTGAGTAGTCAATATCTTGTGTATTCCACCCTGGCCAGATGATGCCCGGCTCTTGATTTTGGGGTAGGCCATAGAAGGAGTCTCCAGCTTTACCCAGAAAATCTAGCTCCGGGGCTGTGAGCGGTCCTTGACGTAGATTTCTTGCCTGGTTACCTACGGCAAAGACGACCTCATCAAGTGATCGCTCAGTTGCCTGACGGGAGATCTGTCGGGTTTCATCTTTTAAGAATGTCTTGAGTCCCTGCTCTCCGAGCTGAGCCTTAATATCTACATGGCCCTCTGTCAGGATGTACCTTCCCTTGTAGGGTTCTATGGAACATTGTGGGGCTGAAGCTGGGGTCTCGGGGGCAGGGTCAGCCGGCGCAGGATCAGCCGGCGCAGGATCAGCCGGCGCAGGATCAGCCGGCGCAGGATCAGCCGGCGCAGGGTCAGCCGGGGGTGCCGGGTCTTGAGGTTCTACCGGGTCTGGCTCATCAAGCAGGGTAATACTTCCTTGAGCCTGATAGCTCTTCCCCTGGGCATAGGAGTCTGTTACCTGAATACTTGCTGCCTGAGCCTGCATATCGGGGTGGGGGATAATTTGAGCAATAACACTTTCCCCATCATAGAACCAGCTATCTTGGTAAACGTATTCAGCGATACCGTTGACAAAATGCCCCTCAAAAGTGGAGTCATAGTATTGGCTGTCAGCCTCCTTAAAACCACCAGCTAGGAAGCCTCGGAAGTTGGGGTCTTTCGCTTGCACTATCAGCTTGCTGTACCCCTCCCGCTCTGTAGGCTCAAGGGTAAGGGTAAAGTCCCCGCTACTGGGTCGGTAAAGTTCACCGGTCATCGTGAAGTTATCTGGGTCCCTGTGCTCTTGCGGCCAGCTCCCTTCTCCTTCCGAGGAATCTCTGGAGGCTTCTACACCGGGGGCGTAGTCAAGAGGCTGAGAGATCCAGCGCGCCGCCTGATCATGCTCACTACTTGGGGTAAAGACAGCCTGTAGCTGCCCAGGTGTGCTCCCCAGAAGCTCATCCCAGCTGGCCCTACCCTGCGAAACCGGCAAATCCGTCAAAAAGTATCCGTTGTTAAAAAGCGTTAAAGTCCCTTCAAGAGAGCTGTTATCAGCCTCAAAAGCAATATGGGTGAGGTTCTGATCGCCGGAGCGTTGGCCTTCCCTGTAGGGGCGAATGCTGAGCCTGTAGTCCATATCTGCCAGCTTGCCTTCTGGAGCCTGCTGGTAGCGTTCGAGGGTGCTGAGACCCTGGGGGATGCCATCTCCCGGCTGGGGGGATCGGCCTCCGACCTGCCAAATAATTTTGGTGGGTTCTGATTGAATTAGCTGGCCCTCAAGGCCACGGGCAACGGTCCGATAAGTCACCTCATAGCGACCAGCGGTCGTAAAGGTGGTTGCGTTGTGGGTATGGCTACCGGGGCGAAGCAAGGACGAATTAAGGCCGGGAGTTTTGGAGCTCATCATACGCCTGAGAGCAGATGGATCCCACTGATGGTGGTAGCGGAAGAGTTCCATTTCGCCCGGGCCGTTAACATCCATGATATCCAGGGCGAAAGTTCCATCTCTAAAGTCCTCTACGGGGATATCAGTCTCTGCACCAAAACCAACCCAAGCAGGGTCATGGTTCCCCTCCGGCAGGCCCGGTGCCATGTAGAGAGTATCGCCTGGCTTACCCAAAAAGCTCTGCTCTGCCGATTCATCGACGGTAAAGGTGTACTGGCTCCTACCTGTCATTTCTGACCAGCCCTTGCCTAACCAGATGATGCTTTCATCAGCGCTATAGGGGCCCTCTTTATCCCCTTGAGCAGGGGCTTCATTACGGAGCACAAAATGGTTATCGATCCAGGCTGTCTTGGGGGCATCAATGTGTGCCCGACTTGTAATAATTTTTCCGTCATCAGGCCCGGCTGTAGCCGGGAGCGAGCCTGCCACAAGAGAGGCCAGCACGAGTGAGGACAGGGTCAGAAGACGGGCCTTAGAAAGGCTCTTGCGAGGTGTATGTTTCTTGACTATCACGGTGTATTTTCTGTGTCGCTTGCCGGGAGGGTGTATCAACAACCCACCCTTATTTGAGAATGATTATCATTAAAGATAAACTGACTTCTGATAAAAATCAAATGATTTCCCCTCAGAACCCATCCGTCCCATACTTAGGCAAATAGAAAGCACACCCATGTACCGCCCTCAAAGCCCCCTCTCTGTAACCGCCCTGGCTCTTGCCCTCAGCCTGAGCCCTCTCGCCCCAGCACTTGCCCAGGATCAACCTTCCCCCCTAGAAATCAACAGCTCATCTTCCATCCAGGGACAAGACATAAACCAAGCATCGAAGACCGTCCTGCACACTGAACATACGGATGCCCTGGCCCTAGCTCTAGGCCAGGACGGCCTTGATATGTTTACCTACGCAGACCTCCCCCAGGCCCCCAGAAGTAGGCTCGACCCTGCAAGGACAGTTTTTAACCTTGAAGATAGAGAAGAGACGCGCTTACCCATCCCTGAGGGGTTCGACTTTCTTGGAAAACCGGGTGAAACTATCTGGCTAGCCCCCCAAACCCAGGTCAAAGGTGTCCTCTGGCCCGGGTGGAACACTGAAGATATCCGCCCCGGGCAGCTCTCAGGGGATAAGCTCAACCTTGAACTTATCCAGGCGCGGACCCCTGAAAATGGTGCTGTAGAGGTCTTCCAGTCATCACTCACTGGAACCACCCGAATATTTAGCTCCCAGCAGAGGCTAGCTGCCCACCAGCAAGCTGTCGGCTCCCATGTTCATGCCAATTGGGCCTTTACCACCCCCGGAACCTACCAACTAACCTTCCGGGCCAGCGGCTCCTACCCAGACGGTAGCCCTGTTTCTGCAGAACAGACATACACCTTTGTCGTAGGAGAACTTTCAGCAAATCCCGAAGGGGAAGATGCCAAGGACCACAGCACTCCAAGAAAACCTGACCCCTCACAGCCGGCAACCCCAGAGCCCACCAAGCAGGTAGCTGAACCCGCTGCAGTTGAACCCCCTGTAGCTGCCGCCGCTCCACCTCAGTCTGAAACTGGTGAGCAAGCAAGCACCACCGCCGGCCAGAAAGAAGCTAGCAGGCTCCCGGCAGCCAGCCCACAAAGCATGGAGAAGGATCTTGCCGATCCCCCGGCACCCCACCCGGCACCCCAAACCCAAGAGCGCGTTGACGAGGAAGCTACAGTCTCCCAGCAGGCCAACCCGGCCGCCCAGCCCTCCCCTGCACAAACATCCCATTCCCAGCCAAGCGCTCAGGAGCAAGGAACTAGAGCTGACAGGCAACAGGCCACGATCGCGCCCCAGTGCTATGCCACTGAGGAGCAGGTTCATACAGCAGTAGCATCCAAGGGTAGGCCAACCTCTGCACAAGCTAGGGCCTCTTCTACCTCACCCCAGAAGCCAGCTCTTAGTGTGATGCGAGCTGTGAACACTAAGGCCGACCGCGTTTCAAGCGGGCATTTCGATTTTGGGCCGGTCTTAAAGTCAGGTAGCCTCTCTGCCCGCGTCAAAGATGACCGCACCTCCCCTGCCCGCTGGAAAGAACCCGCCGCTCTGACCTTTATCCTTGGTCAAGATGCCAAGACCTCCTTACCTGCCGGGATGGAACATATCGCCCCAGCAGGCAGTGAAATTTACCTAATCGGTGCCACCCAAGAACCCCATGTTCCCTGGCTAGGTTGGAACACCCAAGACCCTGAGCTCGTCGCCCAGGCCGCCGGCCCCGTGGAGCTAAGGCTCAGTGAGCTCCAAGGACCTGGACAACTATCAGTCTTCCTCTCGGGCAACTTCGGGGCCGCGGGAACCACCGTCTTCAACAAGGTGGGGGACACATATTCGGTGCCACTCAACACCCACCAGCACGGTAACTGGATCTTTACAGAAGAGGGTGTGTATACCGCCACCCTCACCTGGTCAGTACCACTCAAAAATGGGCAGAGGGCAACAGCCTCCGGCACCTTACGCTTTGAAGTAGGTGATACCTCACAGAGTGCAGATCAGAAACCAGAGCAGCAAGCCGATCAGAAGACAGAGCAGAATAAGAGCTCAGAGGCCATCAAGAATGAGACAGCTATCGTCACCCGCCCCGATGGAACCAAGGTACGCATTGTAGGCAAGACCGCTCAGGGCGAAAACTGTGATCTAAGCGCCGAACAGCTAGCGAGCGCACAGCGAAAATCTGCCCGCGGGGAGTTAGCCTACACCGGCTCCACAGCCAAGAGCTTGCTAGCGGGTGGGCTTACAACCGTAACCTTGGGCACCTTGCTACTGCTGATCAAACGCCGTTCAGCCCGCCGGGTCAGCACCCATGAATAGGTCCTACCCTGTGGTAGCTAGCATCCTAGCTCTGCTCCTGCCCTTAGTGGCAGGATGCAGCGCTGGGGATGCTGGGCAGCAAAAAGGGTTCCATATAGTAACTTCAACGCCCATTATGGCTGACTTGGCTAGAGCCGTGGCCGGCGATAGGGCCCAGGTTACTTCACTGATTCCGGCGGGGGCTGACCCCCATACCTATGAGCCCTCCTTGAGGAACGTGCGCGATATAGCCTACGCAGATGTAGCTTTTACCAATGGCCTGCTTCTTGAGCAGCAGAAACTCGTCCGTACTATAGATGCCAACCTGCCTGCAGGAGCCACTTCGGTAGCTGTAGCGGAAAAAATTGAAAGCTACGGTGGGACCCTGCTGCCTCTGGTAGAAGATGCTTCGCTGGATTCCATCTGGCTGGGGCTACGCACATCAGGATCACCTAAGGATCTAGACCTGGCAAGAGATGCGTCTGTCGCCTTCCGGGCAAGTCGCGCTCAGGGTCCCGGGCAGTTAGCTGCTTTTATTACCGGCACCTTTGGGTCGGTAGAAATGGTGGCAGACTCAACCCATATGGAGGCATCCGACGAGAACCGGCAGTTGGAGACCACCCTCCCCTTGCAGGCCCACACCCACCTGTCATGGTCATATGCAGAACCTGGTATATATGAGCTTGATCTTGAAGCCAGCGCCCACACAGCCCAGGGGGAAAGCCTCACCGGCCTCAAAGAAGTACCTGCCACCACTATTCATTTTGCGGTGGGGGTTGACCCCCAGGAGTTAGCTCAGCAACTTCAAGAACAGACAGGTAGCCCCGTGACCGTACTCAATAATGGCCATGCCGACCTGAATGCTGATCTGGCCACCGGAACCCTAACAATACGCACAGATTCAGATGGCCAGATAGAGAACCATGATCCGGCAACCACTGTTATCGCGGTACCTTCACGCACTTTGCAAGAAGTACCCGCTGGCAGCCAGTACCGTTTTCTTGGCAAGCCGGGGACCAAGGTGTACCTGCTGGCCCAGGCTGTACTCGGCAAGCATGTTCACGGTGAGATAGACCCCCATATCTGGCATTCAGTACCTAACGCCATGGCAGCTGTTGAGTTGATGCGAGACACCCTCAGCACAGCAGATCCAAGCGGTGCCTCCACCTACCGAGCTAATGCCCATGCTCTTCTCGAAGAGCTCTCCTCCACCCACCAGGAACTCACAGCAATCTACGGAGGGCTTAACAGTAGCCAAACTAACTTGGTGACCACCCACGACGGCTACCGTTATCTTGCCTCAACCTACGGCCTCACCGTAACTGGGTATGTCTCTGCCGGCCCGGGGGTAGAACCCAGTATCCAGCAACGAGAACGTCTCCGCCGCACTATCACCGACTTAGGAGTACCGGCCCTTTATACAGAACACAAAAACCTTACAAGGACGCCGGTACTCCAACAGGTCAGTGAAGAGCTAGGGGTAAAAGTATGTGAACTCTACTCCGACACCATAGACTCTGCCGCCCCGACCTACAGCCACATGATGTTAAAAAACGCACACACAATTGCTCAGTGCTCCGCTAGATCCTGAGCCTTGCACCACCAGCCCACCTGCACCCCTACCGAGGACAGTTATGAACCGTATATCTCGTCTCGCTACAGCGCTCACTCTTACTACTTTTCTCCTCCTGCCAGGCACACCTCTAGGATCAACCTCCTTTGCCACAGAAGATAACAGGAGCGCACAGGAGCGCGCACTAGAACAGACCCTTTCGTCCGATGAACCCACCGTGACAGGCCAACACGAAATTTCGGAAGGTCATATCGACTTAGGCCCTACTTTATTTGACGGTTCTTGGGAACTCATGTTTCGCGATGATTCCGGTCTCTCACCTGTCTGGCGTGATCCGGCAGAGGTGGTGCTTCGTGGCAATGACACTTCTCTCATGGCTGTACCCGATGATCCCCGCTATTCTTTTGTCCATGCTCCACCGGGTGAGCAGGTCTATGTCATCCCCCAAACCGAAGCGGCTGGGGTAGTGTGGCCCGGCTGGAATACTCAGAACCCGCAGGTTGTGGAAGAGCTTGGGCGCGGGGTCACCCTCACCCTGGAAAAAGTTGAGGGCCCTGGAGATTTTTTCCTCTACCTTGAGAACGGTAATTTTGCCGCTCCCGAGGTCCTCTGGGACTCAAACAGTGCAGGACCTCAAGATATTTTTGTGGAACCGAATACTCATGTTCACGCCAATTGGGTTTTTACCCGCCCCGGTGCCTACTACCTTACGGTGCGGGCGCACGCTGAACTATCAGATGGAAGGCAGGTTAGCGATACCGCCCATCTACTCTTTGCAATTGGCTCCGAGGTAGAGACAGAACAGGTATTCTCTGGGGCGAGAGTCCTCAGCACAAAAGACCAGCATAAAGATTCGGGCACCGACCTAGCAGCGCCCTCAACTGTACCGGCTCAGGCTAGTAAGACCCCTAGAGAAGATAGCTCTGTCAGCCCACAGCAGGCTCTTTCCCCAGCGCTCCTTACCGGCATAGGGATGCTGGTGCTCTTCCTGCTTGCTGGCTCACTCTACCTGCTCCGGCGCTCTGTAGGTGCCCGTTCAAGGGCCCTCAGTGAGAACTCTGGGGAGCGATCATGACTCTCCCTCTATCCATCCGCAACCTCACCGCAGGCTACCCTCAGCAACCGGTCTTAGAAGGTCTTAACCTGGATCTGGAAGCCGGTGAATTTGTGGGTCTTATCGGCGCTAACGGTGCGGGCAAGACCACCCTCCTGCGCTCAATTTTAGGTTTGGTACCAATCCACTGTGGCAGTATCCAGGTACTCGGGAAACCCCCCATCACAGCCCGCACCCAGATTGGTTATGTGCCCCAAAAGCATCTCTTCCAGTGGGACTTCCCCATCACCGTTGAGCAAGCTGTACTCAGCGGTCGCACCAAAGCTATAGGTTGGTTCCGTAGGGCAGGCACATCTGACTGGCGGGCTGTCTACTCGGCATTAGATCGGACTGAACTGACTCCTTTGAGGAACCGGGTTATTGGTGAACTCTCAGGCGGGCAAAAGCAACGTGTTCTGCTAGCACGAGCGTTAGCATCCGATCCGCAATTACTTTTACTGGATGAACCTTTTACAGGGATTGATGCCCCCACCCAGACCTGTCTCAACCGTCTCTATCAAGAACTAGCCGCCAGCGGGTTGGCTATTCTCATGTCCACTCATGACATGGTGGCAGCCCGCGCCTACTGCTCACGCATTATTGGGCTTCAGCGGTGTCTCGTTCTTGATGCTCCCGCCTCCCAGCACAGTGTAGAAGAACTCTATACCTTCCTCCATCACGACAGAGTGAGCCCAGCATGATTAGCCCCTTTGAGTTTGTCCAAGATCTTTTTAATCCAAACTTAGCCTTTTTAACTCGCGCCTTGGCCGCAGTGGTTATCGCCTCGGTGGTAACCGGAATTGTTGGTTGCCATGTGGTCATGCGCGGCATGGTTTTTATTGGTGATGCAGTGGCGCACTCTGTCTTTCCCGGCCTAGCTATTGCCTTTGTGATGGGAGGCTCTTTAGCTCTGGGGGGCCTGCTAGCTGGGGTTATTACCGCAATAATGGTCGCGCTTTTTAGCCAGAATCAAAAGCTTAAAGAGGACTCGGTCATCGGTATCTTCTTTGCCGGTTCATTTGCTTTAGGTATCACGCTTATTTCGCTGGCACCGGGGTATTCAGGATCGGTTCAGGATTTTCTCTTTGGTTCAATCGTAGGTATTTCAGGGTCAGATGTTGCTCAAGCAGCCGGTATTGCAGCTACGCTCATACTGGTCCTAGGTGTTTTTCATCAGGAGATTGTGACGGTATCTCTCGATAAGGAGAGCGCGCGGGCAGCAGGCCTGCCTGTCCTGGCCCTCGATGTCTTGCTCTATGTGGTGGTAACGGTATCTGTAGTTATTTCCTTGCAGATCCTGGGCAATGTCTTGGTTCTAGCTCTGCTAGTAATCCCTGCGGCCAGCGCTCGACTGGTCTGCCGAACGCTGGGGCGCATGATGGTTTTTGCGCCGCTCTTTGGCGTGCTGACATCAGCTACCGGGCTTTACTTCTCTTGGGCTTTTAACCTGCCAACCGGAGGCGTGATTGTACTGACCATGATTGCAGGGTTTTTGGTGAGCTCTGCTGTCAGCGCCTTGAAAGGAAAACTAAAAGGGCCAGCGCTCATGACGGGCTGACCCTTAGCCTGTGACCGGTATGGAGATGGCTACCCCGCTTTCTCCGCGGGGTAGCCATGAGCTACAGACACCCGGTGAACTGTTATTTCAAGGCTTCACGGGAGATGACAACCTTGACGGCCTTGTTCTCCGCAGCATGAGCAAAGAGGTCGTAGGCTTCTTCGAACTGGTCAAAGGTGAAGTAATGGGTGGCCATAGCCTTAGCGTTCAGGCGACCTGAGCGCACCATGTTGAGCAGGTTTTCCACGGTATTGCAGTTAACCAGGCCCATGTTGATGCAGACGTTGGAGATCCACATGTCCTGGATGGGTAGTTCCACAGCCTTACCGTGGACGCCGGCGTTAGCGATTGTTCCATAGGGCCGTACGATTTCGGTGCAGGTTTTAAAGGTTGCGGGTACACCCACGGCTTCAACAGCAACGTCCACGCCTAGGCCATCTGGGGATAGAGCCTTGATTTTTTCGACAGCATCGGGCTCTGAAGCATTAACCTTATGGGTTGCCCCCAGTTCTAGGGCGGTGTCCATACGGTTTTCATCCATGTCCACGGTAATAACGGTACCGGCACCGGCCAGGTTAGCGGTCATGATCGCGCCCAGACCAACAGGACCAGCACCAACAACAGCCACGGTGTCACCGGGCTTGGTGTTGCCGTTGAGGATTCCAATTTCAAAACCGGTGGGCAGGGCATCGGTCAGGAAGAGTACTTGGTCATCGGCCAAGCCTTCGGGAACCCGGTAGAGGGAGGTCTCTGCGTAGGGTACGCGGACATACTCAGCCTGAGTGCCATCAATCAGGTGCCCAAAGATCCAGCCGATACCGCCCACGGTCTGGCAGTGGGAGTACTGGCCCTTCTTGCAGTAGGAGCACTTGCCGCAGTTGGTGACGGCGGGGATGATAACGCGGTCCCCGACTTTGAGCTCTGTGACGGCGGAGCCGACCTCGGTGATGGTTCCTACAGCTTCGTGGCCTAGGATTCGACCGGGCTCGACGGCGGGTACGTCGCCTTTGAGAATGTGCAGGTCGGTTCCGCAGATGGTGGTGGTATCTACTCGTGCGATGACGTCAGTAGGTTCAATGATGGTGGGGTCGGGTACTTCTTCCCAGCTGCGCTTGCCGGGGCCGTGGTAGACGAGGGCTTTCATGGGTTCTCCTTTGAATATTTATGGGGGGTAGGAATGTGCTCCCAATCACCATCATACGGGTAAGGTTTCGGGGCCTTCAAAAAACACGGCTCCGTTAAGGAGGTCTTCACCCAAAGAACACTCAAGAGAAGATTGACGCCCATTCACAAGGTAGGGCGCACTATAAATAGCTATATAAGATGGCGATACAATAAAATTTAAACCGCGCAAGTTCATGGGAGAATGAGGGAATTAGTCTTATCGAAAGGCCCGGTATTTACGTTGTCACGGTTTAACCCTCCACCCAACTGGCCACGATTCCCCGAAGGCTGGGTGCCGCCGGAGGGCTGGGAGCCTCACCCTTCATGGGGTACCGTTCCTCCCGGCTGGCAGCTGTGGGTTCCAAGCGTTGACCAGTCTCGCTCAAGCGAGCGTAACAAAAACCTACCAGACTACGGTTCCACACCCCGGAAGCAACAAAAATCTAGGCGCTTCGGAGCCTACTCCTCTATCATTACGGCTGGCTCCATAACCTTGAGTACAGCTGTAGTCGCTTTTGCAACTTTGGGTAATGGTGTTGACGAGATCCTTTCTCCTGAGTACGTTCAAGCCCTCGACACCCTCAGCTTCTGGAACGGTCACAATAAGACAGTTGATTTCTCTAATACGGCCACTTGGCCAGCCCACACTCTCTACCAAAACTATAGTGAGGTAGGTAGCAACTCACCCACCATAACCTCAACTCAAGAGTTATCAGGAACCGGTGAGGCTCTCCTCGATCTTTCCCGCCCCGATGGACCAGTTGAACCTGCCTGGGTTGAGTATGAAATTATCCCCTCTGATACCAAGGACCCTGAGGTAACTTTTCTGGGTGGGAGCCAGGAGCAGTATATTAATGTCACCGCTTCAGCTAATAAGCAGGAGGAACCGGTGAAGGGATCAATCTGGCTAGATGCTAATGTCAGCAAAAGCAGTCAGAAGGTTCAGGTAAGCACTCGTGGGGAATGGAAGATTACAGTGCATCCGGTTTCTGATGCCCCCTTGTATGATTCCATCAGTCAGCTAGCCGGAACAGGGCAGCAGGCCTTTATTTTGCAGCAGATTCAAGGAGCGCACCTTGTATACGCGCCACAGTCAGAAGTATCTGCACAATCTTTGAGCCCTTTTAGTGTTACTGTCCCCGATCAGCTCGGCAGAGAAGATATACAGCCGACGCAGGTTTTTACCTCCGCCTTACCAGCCCAAGACACCGATTTTAAAATACCGTCTTCCCCGTGGTTTGTTACGGTAGACGGCCAAGGCTACGAGTGGTGGATAGGCTTTAACCATGAGGCTATTTCTCCAATCAGGGCACTCAATGCTCAGCCGTATAAGTTCCTCCACGATGGGGGCCAGGAAATCGCAGCGTCAGACAGATCGCAGATTTTTACACTTGAAAATACGAATCCTATGATTCTGACGTATACGACCGCACCCACAGAAGATACGAAAAGAAGAAACCGATACCCGAAATACGGGCCGGAAGCTATTGATTTCTCCGAAGCTCAAAAATTTGCGGTAACCAACCCCGATAAGGACCTTGATGAGCCTGGGGCAATTCGCGCTAAAGAGTTCGGTCACGACGGAACCGTATATGACCTTGTCAATATGACCTCAGATCCCGTAAACCGCCTGGAGGTCTTGACCCAAAACCAGGAAAGCTGGCAGGTCAAAGCCTACCCTCTTGATGCAGCGCCTGAGATTAAACCGGGAGATGCATTTTACGGCAGAAGAGGAGACGGTGCAGGGGTCTTCTTCTGGTCTGGAGGAACCGAGGCAAAACTTGAGTTTTACCGAGAAGTGCAGGTGAGCTGGGGATTTGAGGAGGCCTCGATAACTTTCTACCGTCCGGATGGAACAGGGCACTATCGGTCACAAACGGTCTTCGCCTCAGATCTCTCAAGTACCAAAATATCTGTGGATCTCCCCGCGGAACCACTCTATATTGATGTTCGGACTCCCCTAGCCAGTAGCTGGTCTGTGTATGTGCCTCAATAAGATTTTCCGCAAGCCTATCTAAAGGTTAGAGTCCACTCTGACTCGGCTTGGACAGATACATATTCTGCATCGGAAAGCTCGATGGATTCTGTCCGGTCCGCAGATGATGGGGGGATTATCGAGCGTTCGGTAGAGCCAAAAGGCCCTGCTGTATAAAGCGCAAGGCCTAGGCGATCTTCGGACGGCTTATCAGTGGAGTAGCTAATATCTACTGCGGTTGCACCAGGCGGAATCCGGAAGGCTTGGTGCCCTAGCCCCTGTATCGGTTCGTTAAGGCCATGAATGGGTATCTGAGATGCCGGATGAACCCTCACCTGCCAGCGTCCTTGAGTCTCGATTCTGAGGGCGTTTATACCCCTATCGATGTCTTTTAACGGCGGAAGGTAGGGATTTACGAGTAGAGAATACGTGCCAGCTTTAGGGATATCTATTGTTCCGTATCCCCACAGTAAATCGTCCGATACCAGCCGGCTCTCTAAAAATATGCGTACCGTATCTTGGGCATGGGCAGGCTCGTATTCAACCTCTACCCATATAGTGCTTTGGTCACCGCTGGGATCTTTAATACGGAAGTCACTGTTGCCGGTGCCAGAATACTCTGCTCCGCCGTCCTCCAGGTCAGCTACCGAGACAGGTTGAGGGTCCAAAGGTTGGGGGACGGACGGTGTCGTTGCCTCCGAGATAGCGGGGGATTCTGCAGAGACATTTGAGTCCATACTCCGGGAAGTGTATGCCTGGCCTGATTGAACAGAATTATCTGTAGCCGATTCTCTGTTCATAACCCCAAGCAGAACATAGATTAGTGCGGTAGATAGCGCCACAAAAACAACTACGATAGCTGCCAGTACTCCGCTGGATGAGCTAAAGCCTATCTTTTTCATGGTTTCAGCTATTCCTCATGCTTTGAGAGGTATCTGCCGGCTCTAAATCCTGATTGTATTCGTGAAGGAAAGCAATGAGCTGAGATGTCTCTTCAATAAGCCGGTCTTCATAGCCCAGGGCAAGACCCATTCCGGTATTCCGTTCAAGTTCTTCTACATCCCGAAGCGCCAGGGCTAATGCTCTCTCATAAAGTCGTTGAGACAGTGAAGAATAGGCAGACTGTGAATGTTCGATAATAAGTTTATTGAGCCTTGTACCGTCCAGATTAATCATGAACGTTTCAAGCTGGGAACGTAGGGCTTTCACGCGCTTACTCTGCAGTCCGATTGTTGCTAAGGCGCCCCGGTTCACGGCTTTTTTCCACGAAAGATAAAGGGCTACCATAGCGCACGGTATAAAAAGTATCGTGAAGCCAAGCATAAAAGATGTTGGAACAATGAGCAGTAGGTTGAGAGCAGTGTGCGCACTACTGACAAAGTTAATAGAACTCACAAAAAACCAGAGAGTAACTAAACCCAGGCCTATTCCACCCGCGATACCAACCGTTAGCGCCTTCCTGGGAGCACCACTATCCGTGTATGTTGCTTCTGTGACAATTTGGTCCAGCCGACTAAGGATTGAATGAGCTTTGAGAGTATCCGGTTGGGTGAGAAGCTGCCGCGCATAGTCTCTTTGGGCTTTGAGCAAACGGAATGTACCTATTTTTTGTCTAGGTGCTGGCCATAGAGCTTTTGGCCGCCAGTCTGTTCTGATGTATGAGTAGGACAGAGCAGTAGACCGTTGGAGCATGTATTCGACACTGGTCTTCACATCAACGGGCAGGCCAAGGGCCTTTCTCAGGGTCAATAAGCTGGCCCCCTGCGGTGGTACGGGAACAGGGTAATAGGATACTTCTTCGGGGTTTCTGGCAGCACTAAGCCCCCTATATATCTTCTGCGCGGCCCCATAGACTGCCCCTTCAGCTTCTTTCCATTTCACAAGGTGATGCCGGAGGGTAACTAGATCAGCCTCTTGCTGTGTACGCGGTAAAGCCTGGCTACCTGGGTTCATATTGTTGGGCTGTTGGTGGGGCGGAAAGCCTGATGTGAGACCCTCATCAGCTAATGAGACAAGTACCCCATAAGCCCTACGGAGTTCCGTTGCCCATTCCTGTTCCATATACTCGCCCGGAATGTCCTCTATGTAGAAAAGTTGTTCACGAACAAGCAGGGTAATTGGCCGGAGTAAAGTGTCAAAGACCGATTGTGCTGTATCGCCTGATATCCATATCGCCCCTGATCCCATAAGCCCCTGCGCTAAATCCTCTAATCGTGCTATTCCGCTCTCATACTCAGTGAGTTCATTGCCTAAGAGGTCGCTGGCTACAGGCAAGGTTTCAACATATTCCTGATGTTTGAGCATGCTGTAGGCAAGGTTTTGGAGAGAGTCCCACGCTACCTCTAGGTCTGCGAGACGTAATTCCACAGGAATAGTTTCGTAGGTTACCTCAAAGCTGTCCATGTCTAGGACAACCCTCGCAAGAGAACGCTTAATACAAACCCACCGCCTATAGCGCTGAGCTTTCCGCGTGTAAATGCTCCACTGCCACCACGAAGTAGCACCGAGAATAAACACCGCAGGAAAGATAAGAACAAGCGCATTCAAAGAGGTGCGGGAATCTGGACTGGCCACTATCCATACCACCGTTATCGCAAGAATAAGTATGGTTAGAAGGCTCGTAAGAACGGCCAGGTAGGGGCGTGGTTTGCGCACTACGGTAGCTTTCGTCAGGTACAGGTCTACCCCAGTTTAGCGCGCTAAAAGAGTCACCCCTGGTTCGTATGACTCATTATTGCGTTATGCATCTACGCCCACACTCTAAGCGCACATGTTTCCAGCTAGTCGTCCTCTCCTAGTTGGGCATCCAGGCGTTGGCGGTCACGCTGGCGTTGCTTGGTAGAAATATCACGCAGTATGAAGAGGCTAGCTGTCGCGCCCACTACACCACCAACAATCATTCCGCGTGACATATCGGGGTCTACAAGCCCCAGAATGTTGCGGTAGATTCCGCCCATCATGAGCATGGAAACCACAAGGGCGAACACCAACCCAACTTTTGAGTATGGGGTAATTCGAGGCCTGGGAGCGTGCTGACGTAGCCAGAAGTCTCTGATCGTCATTGAGAAGATAAGCACCCCCAGGGGGAGCACAGCCCACATGGCATACCAACCGGGCAAGACCCAGGCCAGAACTGCGCAAGCCCCAAACATTAAGTTGATGACCCAGGCATAGGAAATTGCGATAGCCCTATAGAGGGCCTGCCGCTCAAATTCATCATCCATAGATGCGTCATAGCGGTCCAAGATTCTCTGGTTGATACTCATGTTTAGTCACCTTCTCGGGGGTCAAAGATGTCCTCCACCGACCTGCCCAGAATCTTTGAGATCATCAGGGCTAGGTAGACCGAGGGAGCATAGTTGCCCTTTTCAATATTGGCGATGGTCTGGCGGGACACCCCTGCCCGTTGGGCAAGTTCTGCCTGCGATAGTTCCTTCCACCGCCGGTACTTTCGCACCAGGTTGGTGCTTGGTTGTGGTGTCATAGTGTTCTTTCGGGTTGAGGCCTCCCCTTAAATGTAAACTATTCTTTACATAAGAACAACTATCTTTGACTGAGAGGTGGCGGGCTCCCTCAGCGCCTGTAGCCTTTCCCCACACCCCCGGCTTAAGGCTTGAGCCAGATACCCAGTAGATCTAGGGTTAAAGGTGCAAGACACCATCAAGCAAAGGACAGCCGAGCATGATTTTTATTGTGGTTAAATTCCAGGTTAAAGACGGCAAGCGTGAAGAATTCCTAGAAGCCGCCCGCGACTTCACCCTGGCCACCCGCGCAGAGCCGGGCAACAAGTGGTACGAATGGTCCCTGAGCGTTGAGAACCCCAACGAGGTAGTCCTGGTCGAAGCCTTCAAGGACGACGCAGCAGAAGCCCACGTTAAGTCCGAGCACTTCGCCAAGGGCATGGAGAGTATGCGCCCCTGGCTGGCCGAGACCCCCAAGATTATCTCCCGCCTCATTGAGGGCAATGATTGGGACCGCATGGGCGAACTCACTATCGATTAATCCAGCACACCCCAACACAGGCAAGGGGCGACCACCGCATGTGGCAGCCCCTTTTGACCTGGCTCCGTCAGAAAATTACTGGGCGCAGGCGTCACAGCTTAAGCAGTGCTTCAAGGTCCAGGACCTCAACAGTAAAAGGGTGCTGGTCGCTGGGGGTCGCATCACCCACACGGAGTAAAAATACAGTGCAGCGCACTTCAATGCCACAAGTATGTAAGAAAAAAAGTCCCTAGAAATCAGGTCAGAGCTGATCGGTAAGTGTGTGGGTCTAGCTGCTGTTGGCTGGTTATGTATCCGTTGTGTGAATATTACGGAGATTTTCAAAGTGGTTCTGGTTAGGCATTTTATCGGATATATCATCTAATTGTGGTGTAATAAGTTGACTTATTTAAAGCGTATATGGTTAGTTTGATGTGTCGCTAGTCACCAGAGTAAAGATGCTCTATACAAAAGGAAGAACAATGTCTCTTGCAAAGAAGTGTTCAACAGGATTTGTAACCGGTACGCTAGCTCTAGGAGCGCTTGGAATTGCCCCTGCCCATGCGAATAATCCAGTGCATGAAGAAAGTGCAGAAAGAACTTTGGCTACCAACAGTACGTTGCATGAAGTAGCAAATGATTCTGGTTATAACTATCGCCATGAGTACTCTATTACACCCACATACGCTGATACTCTGCCTGGCCACGAAATATGGAAAATTGTTACTAAACAATTTAGTAATGTTTTCCCTATACCTGGAATGGTTGATAATCCGCAGCCAGGTCAGGAAGTTATCCTGCTAGGTAACAACCCTATTCGGATCCTGGAAGTCGGGGACCGTCACATAAAAATTCTTTCGCTTGAAAGTCATAGGCTTGGGCCTGACAACATCGTTACTTTAGGCGTCAGTGCTGACGGTAGAACTCTTGTAGCAGAAGCCCATGGGCCTCATGATCCTGGTTTCCCTGACAGCTTCATTGCTTGGCCCACGTGGAACGCATTTTCGAACAATATTGTTCATGCTGTATATGAAAGCGAACCTGGAGGAGTGATTCCCAGTGACATTGATGCACAGCACTAAACTCTCTAGCAACACCAAAATATTTCTGTTAATTTCTGTACCTATCATGATTTTTCTCACCGTAGTGCTCGCGTCGTTGCCAGTTCTTTCTCATGCTGGACTATGGGGAGAAGTATCATCTAATCCACAGAAATTCGGTCAATTTTTCAATATATACGGTCTTATTCCCGCTGCTATTTATGGTTTGGCTTACTTTGCCAACTCTATTCTTTCCAGAGGTTCTCAGCGAGAAGGCGGTTTTCCTATGATTAACTGGGGAATTTTTGGAATTAGTGCTTACCTCGTTGCTTTCCTCTTCTACCTCTGGCTAACGAAAAGTGCTGAAGCCATTAACTCTATTTCTTGGATTATTCCTTTAGGCATCACGTCTGTCTGTGCTATTCACTTTTTTATGGTTCACAAGGCCGTTTTGCATATGCGTGTGCATAAGCTAAAGACCGCTTAATCTTATAGGAACCCAAAAACATATTTATTTTCTATTTGGATAATTTGATTTTTTGGTACTTTCCTTACGAGCACGATAAGCACCCTCTTTCACAGTCGAAACTGCAAGCTTAAAGTGCTTGGTGGTCTGAGTCCACGAGTCCCCTAAATCGTCATGATAGGCGCGGATCTCTTCTCGCTCTTGGGCTTTTTCAGTCAGCCAGTCAGTACGGCTACGAGAAGTCCAACGTTGTGCAGTGCGTTCAGAAACACCTACACGTTGTGCAACTTGTTTAGCCGTCTGAATTCCCCGCGAATAGCAAGCATAGACGCTAGGGGGCAGTTCTTCAGTGTTCACAGAAGCCAGTTCCTTTCGCGTGCTTTAGTAGCTCCTACATTCCCGCTTTTTATTCCACCTTTGCGTCCCCGTGCGAACTGGATAGCCGTAAAAGTTGCTTCATAAACAGCTTCCCCGTCATTCCACAACCGAGACTCAGCCACAACCCACCGCACAATGCTGTTAGCAATTTGCTGAGCTTCTTGCTCAGGTAATGGGTCTTTGAAATCAGCATTTAGACCGTGCACATGAGCCGTCACAGCCCTTTCTAAGCTCTCAGGACTGCCGAAGTGGTTCCGTACCTCTCGATAAGCCCACAGGCGCGCAGAATCGAAAATAAGGCAGTTTCTGCCTAGACCGGCGGCGTAGCGTCGTTTAGTTTTACGCCAGGAGGGGCTAGGAAGGCAGCTATCAGCTTCTAGAGCCGTTTTCAGCTCGTCTAAGGCATAGGCGTGGGTGTGGAGCTGGTAAGCCTCCCAGGAAACATGTAACGGGTTTTTAGTGATAAGCCCGGCATAGCCTTTATCTCCGTCTACTGCGATTCTTAGGCCTTCGGTAATGGCATGGGCGTAGGCGATTGGCTTGCGGTGGGCATACTCGGTGCGAGGAATGGGGGAAGCTAGGAGCCACAGGGCATGTGCGTGACCGTTGGCAGGGTTGGCTACGACCCAGTTAGGCCGGTAGCTCTCGCACCAGGTTGGTGCTTGGTTGTGGTGTCATAGTGTTCTTTCGGGTTGAGAACCCCAACGAGGTAGTCCTGGTCGAGGCCTTCAAGGACGACGCAGCAGAAGCCCACGTTAAGTCCGAGCACTTCGCCAAGGGCATGGAGAGTATGCGCCCCTGGCTGGCCGAGACCCCCAAGATTATCTCCCGCCTCATTGAGGGCAATGATTGGGACCGCATGGGCGAACTCACTATCGATTAATCCAGCACACCCCAACACAGGCAAGGGGCGGCCACCGCATGTGGCAGCCCCTTTTGACCTGGCTCCGTCAGAAAATTACTGGGCGCAGGCGTCACAGCTTAAGCAGTGCTTCAAGGTCCAGGACCTCAACGGTAAAAGGGTGCTGGTCGCTGGGGGTCGCATCACCCACACCAGGTACGGTAGCGCGTGATTCTAGCTGCTCAGTCTCTAGGTTGTAGCGGTAGATGGTGGTCTCCCCCGAAAGGTCTAATATAAAGCGGAAGAGGTATTTATCTTCTTGCACCAGGTAGCCGATATCCTTACTCGGATCGAAGTCGCCCAGGTCGAAAGCTACCGTGTTCTGGGCGGTTGCCAGGTCGGTTTTCACCACTTTGCCGTACCCCGATACCCACCACAGGTGCCCATCGTATAGGTAGAGCGGTGAGAGGGTGGGGCTCCATATCTGGTCATTTAGGCGGGTGGCCAGGTCCCCGCTTATGTCCTGCTCCCGATACTCGCCGGTCTGCGTGTCATAGGAGACCAGCTTTGACCCGGTGTAGTGCTCGGGGCCAGCGTAGGCCAGGCCCTCAGCAGGCGGGGTGATGCTGTCAATAATGTAGTAGATGACATTGTCAGAGCAGACAAAATGCTGGGTAGTGTTCGCCGGCTGCTCACTCTTATATTCGGCAACAGGGGTAGCTGAGAACTCTGGGTAGAGCTTATAAAGCCGATCCGGTGGGTACGCTGACTCAACGGGGTCTGCCTTCATCTCCCCGCTTTGGCCCATAGCCCACACCGTACCGTCGGGGCAGGTCGCCATCATGGAAAGAGAATCAGCTACCTCGTGGAGGGTGCGTTCTTGGCCCTGTACGGTAATAATTTGGGTGGGGTTCCCTGAATTTACAAGGGCGATAGATCCAGTTCCTTCACCGGGTAGGGGTATCTGTTCAGAGATAGTAAGCATTTCTTGTTGGGGGTGCTCTATGGTTTTTACCCCATCGGCGCTCAAGATGTAGTCGTTCACCTTATCTTTGTAGTGAAGCTCTTGACCATCAAAACTAAGGGCCCCACCGTCCAGACCTTTAAGGTCCAGCCGCGACCACTCCTGTTTTTCGGGGTGGTAAAAGAGGATCCCGCTCCCAGGATTTTGCGACAGCGGCGAATCATACCGCCCCGCGAGATACACGGCGAAAGCCCCATCGGACAGTTGTTCCTGAGGCGAATACTGGGGCATGGTCGGTGAGAACAGGCCACACCCAGTCAGGAGGGCAATGGCTGAAAGACAAGAAAATAATTTTATTTTTTCATCATTTCTCAACTTCTTTGTTGATACCTGTCCCCATTATTTTTGTGGAGTACCTTCCCCAGAAAATTCACCACGATAAAACAATGCGGATTATAAATTAATAATAATTATATGTATCTGCTTCACACAACCCTGATGTAGCTCCCCCGACTGGCAGTGAACCCGCCCTCCGATTGCGCCTTTCCATAAGTACATTTCTTCCCCGAAACCAATTAATGATGTACCCAGCTACCGATTCAAGACCGGTAGCTTGCAGAGCCCACCGCGCTTGAAGAAGCCCCGCGAAAGGTTGCTCTTCCGTGCCCGCACGAACTCTGCCCCTTTTTCTTGACTAGAATGTAGGAGACAAGACCATCGCTAACCGTGGGGAACCCTATGACCTTGCCTGAGCCGGCTGCCCAGAGCCACCATGAAGAGCACCTCGATGCCGATCACACCTCGGTTTCGCTTGCTGTTTCTACAGTGATTTTGGCCTTGCGCCGCAAGGAGGGCCAAAGCCACCACTCCCTCTGGTTACCGCTTGTACGCCGTCTACGCGAACCCTACAAGGGCCAGTGGGCTCTACCCGGTGGGCCCTTACACCCGGAGCTCTCGCTCGAAGAAGCCGCAGGGTCCACTCTCAAGCGCGCAACGGGGCTGGTACCGGGCTATCTTGAACAGCTCTACGCCTTTGGCGACGTACACCGCACCCCCGATTACAAGATTATGCGTGAGGGCGGGTCACTCCCCGTACCCGCCGAAGAGGACGCCCACGAGCGGGTAGTTTCTATCATCTACTGGGCCTCTATCCCCCAGACCGAGGTCAAGCGCACCCGCGTCCACGAGAACATTCGGTGGTTCCCCATCGATGAGCTCCCCATTCTTGCTTTTGACCACAATGAGATTGTTGAATACGCCCTCTACCGTTTGCAGAATAAGGTGGAGTATTCCCGTATCGCACATTCTTTCCTGGGGGAAGAATTCACTCTTGCCCAGTTACGTGAGGTCTACGAAGCTATCCTGGGGCGCCCCCTAGACCCGGCTAACTTCCGCCGGCAGATTGCGGCCTCAAAATCAATCATTGACACCGGCAAGCGGGTTGAGGGAACCCGCCACCGCCCGCCGCGTCTTTACCGTTATAACCATTCGCGCGCATTTGCGGATCAAGGCCCCTTGGGCATGTACCGCGAGGCCGCTTATAAAGCCCAGGAAGGCACCCTTTCATGAAGCGTCTTATCCCCCTAGTCGCTAGTGCGCTGCTTGTTCTGACCGGTTGCGGCCAGAACGATCAAGCCAACAGCACGGCGACGTCTTCTCCCACGATCAGTTACACGGACGGTATGACCGTTACCGTTGTTTCCGTTGAATCAGCGAACACCTTTACCGCAGAGATCGAGGGTCTTAAAAAGCAGGTCCGTCTAGTTAATCTTGCTGCGCCTTCCCCCAACGGGCTGGCACTTTCTAGTGACTGCCTGGTCGATGAGTCAAAAGCCCTTCTTGCAGAGAAACTACCTGCCAACAGCCAGGTGACGCTCAAATTTGATGAGAACCAGCGCGGCAAGACCGGCTATGTTGAGGCCGCTGTTTACTCGGGTGACGCTTTCATCAACCGGGATATGGCACGAGCCGGGATGGTAGCCACAACTTTCTCCACTGCCAGCGATAAGTTCTACCCCGAGATTTCTCAAGCCCAACAGGATGCCGCCAACGAGGGCCTGGGCCTTTATTCCCGCGACCTTAAATGCGCTATCCCCGCGCTGATCCAGGAGCAGAAGAAGGCTGTTGACGACGCCAAAACCTGGGAGGTCAATACCGGCCAGGACGCCTCTGCTGAGGACCAGCAGAAGGAGGCAGAACGTCAAAAAATCTACAAAGATGCCTCTGCTTTCTACCGGGAACTCAAGGATCAGGTTAAGTCACCGGCCCAATGGGTGGGCTCTATCGTCACTCTGGATTCTGTCTCCAAGCAACTGACAGATTTGGAGCAGACCCTCGGTGATGATTTCTATCCACAGAATGGCACCAGTGTAAACCAGCAGAAGAAGTCCGGGGTGCAAAGCACCCCGGCACGTCCCGGCTCCTAAAACCTACAGCTTTACTACTTTTCTTGGCCTCCGGTGGCCTCACTTTTTGGGTGAGGGCTCACCGGAGGCTGATTTTTTGCCCTGGTCCCTAGCGCTAGGGGGCGGGGAGGCGCTGGCTTCTTTAGCTTTCTGCTCCCGTTCAGCCTCTTCGGCAACAGTGTAAGCAACCCTTTTGCTTTCGTGGGCACGGGTGAGGGCCGCTCTTTGGGTTTTGACAGACTGGGTTTCAACGATGGAGGCAAGCAGAGGCAGGTCGGGGTTTTTCTCGTAGCCTGCGAGAGTTCCAGTGAGCTGGGTTGCCTCTTCCAGAGGGTCTTTGAGGTCTAGCCCCTGTGCCCCGGTGAGGTTATTGGTCGCGGTCTTGAGCTGAGCTGGCAGGGTACAGGCCATATCCCTGCTGTAGAGGCCTGCTTGTTTCTGGTCAGCTTCGTCTTGGGCTTGGCTGACCTGATCGTAGTAGAGGCTAGCACCGTCATGGGTTGCTACCCCGTAGCCCGCTCTGGCTATCTCAGCGTTGACCAGTTTGCCGTTAGGTAGGGTGACCCCGGCCGTGACAGTGGGCGGTGGCTCGGTAGCTGCTGACTCGGTGGGGCTGGGCCTGGTGCCGGTTCCTAGGGCGGTATCGTAGGTTAGTTCCACAGGTGAGCCCACCGGCAGCATACGGGTGAGGTAGTCGGTGGATTCTTCTGCCAGGCAGTGTATATCGGGGTTGTCGTGCCTGGTCTGAGGGGTGGCTAGGTTCATCAGGTCAACGATTACAGTGGCGCCATCACGGTCCACCACAATGGTATCTGCATCTTTTACCGAGATAATGCGAGCGCTGGTGAGGTCTTCGGTGGGGGTGGCAGTTGGGGTGGTTTCAGCTGGTTCTTCCTGGCCACCGCCCAGCAGACCGCAGCCGGTAAAAGTGAGCGCACCGAGGGCCAGAGCCGTCATGGGTGTGGTGTAGCGGTGTGGGCGCATGGGTTTTACTCCTTAGGGTTGAAGACCATAGCAGCCAGCGGGTGGGGCGGCTCCGTCCTTCTTGTGCCGCGACCGGCTTGTCTGGCCCGCTGATGACGAAGGCACCCGCGCTCTTCCCCGGTCAGGGAGGGGCGCGGGTGCCTGCTTGAGCCTAGTTTCTTGGACTTAAGCTTCGGGGATGATGAGGCCCTTGGTCTGGGATACAGCGCGGTCCAAGCGTGCTGCAACGTCTGCCCAGTTGACGATGTTCCAGAATGCCTTGACATAGTCGCCCTTGACGTTCTGGTAGTCCAGGTAGAAGGCGTGCTCCCACATGTCCAGCTGCAGGACGGGGATGAGGGCTACGGAGATGTTGCCCTGCTGATCGTAGAGTTGTTCGATGACCAGGCGCTTACCGACGGTGTCCCAGGCCAGGATTGCCCAGCCAGAGCCCTGGATGGTGAGGGCTACGTTCTCGAAGTGGGCACGGAAGCCGTCGAAGGAACCGAAGTCGTTGTCGATTGCTGCGGCCAGTTCGCCGGTGGGCTTGTCGCCACCCTCGGGTGAGAGGTTCTTCCAGAAGATGGAGTGGTTGGTGTGGCCGCCCAGGTTGAAGGCCAGGTCCTTGGAGAGCTTGCCGATGTTGGCGAAGTCGCCGTTTGCGCGGGCTTCTTCCATCTTCTCGATGGCGGTATTGGCTCCAGCAACGTAGGTGGCGTGGTGCTTGGAGTGGTGTAGCTCCATGATGCGTGCTGAGATGTGGGGTTCTAGCGCCGCATAGTCATAGTCGAGTTCAGGAAGAGCGTACTTCTCTGCCATGGTGTGTTCCTTTCGTTAAAGGCCCTGTCTTAGGGTCTTTCTGGGTTTAACTCTACACACTCAGGGCCAAGCGGTCACGGGGCGGGCTCCTATCTGTCTGCGGGATTGCTCCTGGGCTGATGCTAGGGGAGCCCCGTGGAAGCAGTTATCCACAATTCTCCACCGGCCAGGATATAAAGTTATCCACAGGTGGGGATAAAACTGGGGATATTCGAATTACAGGAGCGTGAGTTTCGAAGATATTCGATACCACAACACCCACAGGGGTAAGCATTAGGCCCTCAATCTTCGAAAATACAAGGGTGTTATTCGAAGAGCTAGACTGTCCCTTGGGGTTCCACTTGTGGAGAAAGCCTGTGGACAAAGCGTTAAAAGGCCACGAAAAGCATGGTTATTAAGGCTCTAGAGAGGGCTTTTCCCCAGGCTTTTAGCGATTTCCCCACCTTAAGTGGAAATTGTTCACAGACTTATCCACAGGTGGGGATAAAAGGGGTAAGCGGCAACCCAAGATCTTATGGCTGGCGCATGAGTGACCTCATGGGCAGCACAAGGTGCCCCTGATTCTGCACGGACCAGAGGGCCACGGTTCACAAAGCACTGAACCCGATCCCTCAAAATAACAAGCTTGTAATCACACCCCTGGAACTTATTAACACTGTGGATAAGACCTGTGGATAAAAACTATAAGTCTTCACACGCATAAAGAACCTGCCCCACCACTGTGTGCGGTGGGGCAGGTTCTTTATATTTTAAAAGTCTCTATGATGTCCGACAGGTGAGACTATTCATCCTCATCAAGAGAAGAAATATTCGCTACGTTGATGACGGCACTGGGCTTATCACCCAGAACGGCCTCACCGATCTTGGCAAGTGACTTGACCTGGCGGGCGTTGAGCCGGTCAAAAATGATACTCCGAACGGCCTCAACATGCCCCGGCGCGGCCTCCTGCACCTTGTCCAGACCGGCGGGCAAAAGGTGACAGATAGACACGCGGCGATCCTTTTCCCAGATGCTGCGATCTACAAAACCCCACTTTTCTAAGCGGGTCACCACGCGAGAAAGGCGCGGTAGAAGAGTGTTTGTCTGGCAAGCCAGCTCGGTCATAGTGAGCTTATGTTGCTTGGATTCTGAGAGCATGGCCAAGACCATGTACTCCACGAAGCTCAGCCCCGAGTCCTTATGAAGCTGACTTTCCAGTTGCCCCGGCAATTTAAACATCATGGACGATATAAACAGCCAGCCTTCACGTTCTTCTTCAGATAACCAGCGGGTGGTATCAACACCAACAGGCGTGGAGTTTTCTGTGCTCATGGTTCCTCAAGGTAATCAGCAGAATCATCTATTCAACAAGTCTATAGTTTCATTGAAGGATGGGCCCGCTCTAGCCAACCCGTGCTCAATGTGTTGCTCACCCCATGAGCATGACCGGCACCACCGCCATCACCAAGCTTTTACCCCGCTCCACCATTTGATAGGCTTAATCACTAAAGGTGTGCCGGGAAGACTGGTCGGCTCGCTGACTCTCTCAACACCAGGCGAGCTCACAAGACGAAGCTGTCTATCGCTTCACTCCCCTTGGTAGGTAGAAATCAGCGGTGATATATCTGTCATCGACCCCAAAGGTTAGCCCTATGTCCTCAGAAAACACCGTCCTATCGCGCGGCTCCTACAGGGAGTCTCAGCGTGTCTCCGAGATTCTTTCCAAGGAATCTACCGGCGGCATCATTTTGCTGGTCGCAACTATTGCGGCCCTCATCTTTGCCAACTCAGCTGCCGCCGAACACTACTTTGGCCTGCGCGATACCTACCTGGGTGCCGACTTCTGGGGCCTGCACCTTAAGCTTTCCATCGGACACTGGGCTGCCGACGGCCTGCTAGCTGTCTTCTTCTTCCTAGTCGGCCTTGAACTCAAAAAAGAGTTTGTCGAAGGCGATTTACGCAACCCCGGCAAAGCCCTCGTCCCCATTGTGGCCGCAGCCGGCGGTGTCGCTCTACCCGCTATTATCTACACCGTTATTAACCTGCGAGGTAGCGATGAGGCAATCGGGGGCTGGGCTATCCCTGCGGCAACCGATATCGCCTTTGCAGTAGCCGTCCTCGCCGTTATCGGCTCACACCTGCCCAGCGCGCTGCGTACTTTCCTGCTCACCCTGGCCGTAGTCGATGACCTCATTGCCATCACGATTATTGCCATCTTCTACACCAGCGACCTGCAAATCGGCTACCTGGCACTGTCCATCATTCCGATTGCCCTCTACGCCCTGATTGCTCGCAAGGGCGAAAAGCTCTTCCATCTCTCCCCTACCGCGAGCTGGCTAATCCTACTTCCCATCGGTTTCGTGACCTGGGTACTCTTCCTCAACTCTGGTATTCACGCCACCATCGCCGGCGTTATCCTAGCCTTTATGATTCCCGTGCGCCATAACAAGCGCACCAAGGCCGCCGATGCCGACCACGGCCTAGCCGAGGTCATGGAGCACCGCATCCGCCCCTTCTCCGCAGGCTTTTGTGTCCCCGTCTTTGCCTTCTTCTCAGCAGGTGTAGCTATCGGTGGTGTCCAGGGCTTTATGGACGCAGTCAGCGAACCCATTGCCTACGGCATCATTGCCGCCCTGATCTTAGGCAAGATGATCGGCATTACCGCCTCCACCTGGCTGGTGACCCGCCTACGCCATGCCAATCTGGATCCAGACATCGCCTGGATTGACGTTATAGGCGTTGCAACTCTGGCCGGGATCGGCTTTACCGTCTCCCTGCTTATTGCTGAGCTGTCCTTCGGCCTGGGCTCCCCCCACAATGATGCCGCCAAGGTTGCTATCTTGACCGCTTCCGTAGGTGCCGCCCTAGGTGGGGCAACCATCCTGTCACTCCGTAATAAGCATTACAAGCAGGTTGAAGTGAAGGAAAGCCTGGATGAAAACCAGGACGGCATCCCCGATGTCTTTAGCGATGACAGCGCCAGGGTTCAAGACTCCCAGTAACAAGAAGCCTGGCCCACCTCTTCATCGACCGCCCCCCTCTCCACAAGACACAGGGGGCGGTTTTCAGTCCCTGGGATAATTCGTAGGCTTATTTTACAGTTCTGCACCTTAACTACGGGCTGGAAACAGCCTTAGGGAGCATAATGGAAACTAAACCGACGAGAAACCCACCCGACAGAAGGAGAGGCATGTCCCAAACGCCTCAGACAGATCCTCTTTTTTCACGCGGATCCTACGCCGAAACAAGTCGCATCTCAGAGATCATACGCAAGGAGTCAGTGGGCGGGTTCATTCTGCTTGCCGCCACTGTTCTAGCTATCGTGCTGGCTAATACCCAAGCAGCCGACTTCTATGAAAGCATCCGCGATAGCCAAATCGGTCTAGCCATACCGGGCTTTAGCCACCTGATGATGAACGTCCATCTCTGGGCCGCAGACGGGCTACTCACCGTCTTCTTCTTCCTCACCGGCTTGGAGCTTAAAAGAGAGTTTGTGGTCGGTGATTTGCGTGATCCGGGTAAGGCTATTGTCCCCGTAGCCGCAGCCTTCGGTGGAGCCATGACTCCGGCTATCATCTACTTCGCTATCAATCACAACAGCCCAAGCGCAGTAAGTGGCTGGGCTATCCCCGCCGCTACCGATATCGCTTTTGCGGTAGCTGTCCTTGCAGGGGTAGGCACTTTTCTTCCAGCCGCCCTGCGCACCTTCTTGCTCACCCTAGCTGTCGTTGATGATCTCATTGCCATCGTTATTATCGCCCTCTTCTACACCAGCAATTTCCACCCCTGGTACCTTATTGCCTCAATTATTCCTATTGGCGCATATTTCTGGTTGACCCACAAGCACGAGAAACTTTTCCACCAAAAAGGGTGGGCGGCCTGGGTAATTCTGCTCCCCCTGGGTCTGATTACCTGGGCTCTCTTCCTAGAATCAGGCATCCACGCTACCATCGCAGGTGTCATCCTCGGTTTCTGCGTACCCGTGCGGATGACAGCTCAGGCCAATCAGGTAGATGCAGATTCCAGCCTGGCTGAAACCCTTGAACACCGCCTCCGCCCCCTATCCACCGGCATCTGTGTACCCCTCTTTGCCTTCTTCTCGGCTGGTGTCGCTATCGGCGGCTGGGAGGGGCTCACCACCGCACTAGCTGACTCTGTAGCTATCGGCATCATGCTAGGTCTTGTTCTTGGAAAGACCGTAGGCATTACAGGCACAGCCTGGTTGATTACCCGCTTCCGCGGCGCCAATCTTGACCCCGATATCAAATGGATTGATGTTGTAGGCCTAGCCGTCACCGGCGGTATCGGTTTTACAGTTTCTATGCTGGTAGCCGAGCTCTCCTTTAAAGAGGGGAGCATGCACACGGAAGACGCCAAAATTGGCATTATGATTGGTTCGCTTCTTGCTGCTGTTCTCGGAGCCATCATTCTTTCCATCCGCAATAAGAACTACAAGCTCATTGCGCAGAAAGAAAGCCTGGATGCCAACCACGACGGCATCCCCGATGTCTTCAGCGACAACACCGAGGCACCAGCGCCAAGCCCCAAGTAAGAATGAACCCCACCGACAGGGCCCAGGCCAATACCAAGGCTTAGCCTGTCGGTGGGGTTAAATTTTAGGGCTTCCGGCCCTGAGACAGCTGTGCCAAGCAGCGACCCGGCAACATCACACTTGCGGGTATTTTGCAGATTGGTGCACGACCTGTGAGAATTACCTGAGTATTCACCGCACCATACAGCAGGTGAAAGCCCGCTCCTGTTGCCCACCCGTGCCGCAACAGGTAGTCAACCACCAGGGACAGCTGCCAGCCCATACACATCAGAGCAGTTGTACCCTTTAACGATTTGGAGCACGCATGGATTTTCTGCTCGACGCAGTGAACTGGATTAATGAATCCACCGCTGGGGCCACAGAGGTCATTACCTCAATTTCAGATTCCCTCTGGACCAACTTCCTAATGTACGCCCTGGTCCTTGCAGGTCTGGGCATTACCATCGCAACCCGTGGCGTTCAGTTCCGGTCCCTGGGTGAGATGTTCCGCACCCTCAAGGATCCGGCAGGCACCGAATACAACGGCAAGAAAAGTATCTCAGCCTTCCGCGCTTTCACCGTCTCAGCTGCCTCCCGAGTAGGTGTCGGTAACATCGTCGGTGTAGCCCTGGCTATCACCATGGGCGGCCCCGGTGCCGTCTTCTGGATGTGGGTCATCGCCTCTGTTGGCGCAGCTTCTGCTTTCGCAGAATCACTCCTAGGTCAGCTGTACAAACGTAAGGGTGAGGACTCCTATATCGGTGGCCCTGCCTACTACATGGCTCGCGGCCTGAACGCCCGCTGGCTCGGCCTGATCTTTGTTGCTTTCATTGTTATCACCTACGCTTTCGTCTTTGTTGCCGTTCAGACCAACGCGATTGTCGGTGCCGTAGCGGGTTCTTTTAACGTTGATATTGCTGAAACCAACGGTATGGGCTTCCGTATCGCGATTGGTGCGGTGATCGCCCTGCTCTCTGCTTTCATCATCTTCGGCGGTATCCGCGCCATCTCATCGGTCACCGAAATTCTCGTGCCCTTCATGGCCGTACTCTACCTGGTGCTGGGTCTGATTGTAGTTGTGCTCAACATTGGTGCCGTACCCGATGTTATTGCTGAAATCATTACCGGTGCCTTTGGTATCCGTGAATTTGTCACCGGCAGCGTCATCGGTGTGATTACCCAGGGCATGCGCCGAGGCCTACTCTCCAACGAAGCAGGTATGGGTACAGCCCCCAACGCCGGCGCAACCGCCTCTGTTTCCCACCCCGCTAAGCAGGGCTTTGTTCAGTCTCTGGGTGTCTACTTCGATACCGTTCTGGTCTGCTCGGTGACCGCCTTTATCGTACTGGTTGCGGGCAATGTTCCCTACGGGGACCGTAGCCAGGCAGGTACCCTCACTCAGACCGCGCTCTCCACCCACCTGGGAGGCTGGGCCGTTCACTTCCTGACTGTGGCTATCGCTCTCTTCGCTTTCTCATCAATTATCGGTAACTACTACTACGGTGAGTCCAACATCCGTTTTGTGACTGAGAAGCACCTGCCCATGAATATCTTCCGTGTGATTGTCATCGGCTTCGTCTTCTTCGGTGCCATTGCATCACTGGATCTGCTCTGGAACCTAGCTGACCTACTCAACGGCGGCATGGTCATTGTCAACCTAACCGCTGTCTGCCTGCTCATGCCCAACGTCATGAAGCTACTTCGCAACTACGAGGCTCAGCGCAAGGCCGGCCTGGAACCCGTCTTCCAAGCCAGTGATCTGCCCGAAATCAAGAACCTGGATGCCTGGGATGGCACAGACCAGCTGACCCAGCGTAGCTACTGGGAAAACTACGACCGTCTACAGCTTGAAAAACAAGCGGCAAGGCGCAAGTAGACAGGCTATACCCTGTAGGGGTTAGAGCCACGACAAAGGACCGGCAGATCAGAGACAAGAGCATAAAGTGCACCCTCTGATTGAGCCGGTCCTTTCGTCTTTAAGGTAATTGAGTCCTATACTGAGACTTTGTTTATTCTTACCTACCGTCTGAAGGCCCCACCCAGCTATCCACCTGCACGTCACCTCCCCTGAGCTGCGGGGTGTGGAGGCTGTTGGTGCGTGCCTCCCTGCAGAGGATGATCTTTAGCGATAATGACCAAAGACTTTCACCATAAAGGCCTTGCCGAGGGGCGCTTGGGGCTGGCTTCTTCAACCGTCATCGGGGTAGCCTCGACCGCCCCCATGTACTCACTGGCCGCATCTGTTGGCTTCATCGTGGTAGCTGTTGGCTACCAGGCCCCTATCGCCCTTGTCTTGGGCTTTATCCCCATGCTGATTACAGCGCTGTCCTACAAGGAACTCAACGAAGCTGTCCCCGACTCCGGGACCATATTTACCTGGGGAACAAAAACCTTTGGACCCAAGGTTGGATGGATTTCCGGCTGGGGAGTTATTGTTGCTGGTGTCATAGCTATGGCTAATCAGACCCAGATTGCAGCTATCTACCTCTGGCTTTTTTTGGGGCGGGAAGATTTTGCCCACAATAAGCACATAGTGGTGCTCACCGGTGTTTTGGTCATAGCTCTAACCACCTGGATTTCCTACCGCAATATCGAAGCGGGTTCGCTGACCCAGTGGCTCCTCGTGGGAATCCAGTATCTTGCTATTGCTCTGCTCGCCCTGGGTGTTTTTAAGGCGCTAGCCTCCGGGGCCACGAGCGGGTATGAGTTTGAGATGAGCTGGTTCAACCCCTTTGAATCCAGCTTTAGCAGTATGGTGCAGGCGGTGCTCATCTCAATCTTCATCTACTGGGGCTGGGACACCTGCCTAGCTATTAGCGAAGAAACCAAAGACCCCCACCGCACACCCGGCCGCGCAGCAGTGCTCTCCAGCTCTATTCTGGTGGTCACCTACGTCTTTGTAACCGTCGTGGCCTTAATGTACGCGGGTGCGGGATCCGAAGGGATTGGCCTCGCTAACCCAGATAACTCCGATGATGTCTTTACCCCCTTCAAGGACGCCGCTCTCGGGTCCTGGGGTTGGGTTATTATCCTGGCGGTTGCGGTTTCTGCGCTGGCTACCTGTCAGACCACTATCCTGCCCTCTTCTCGGGGTGTTTTTGCTATGGCCGTCTACCGGTCTGTACCCAAAAAGTTTGGCGATGTGCACCCCAAATTTAAGACGCCCAAGACTGCCACCATCTATATGGGTGTCTGCTCCGCGGTCTTCTATACGGGAATGACCTACATCAGTGAGAACATGCTGGCTGATACCATCGAAGCTGCCAGCGTAGCGGTAGCTGTTTACTATGCGGTCTCATCTTTTGCCTGTATTCGGTATTACCGTGGCAGTATCTTTACAAGCGCCCGTAACGTAGTGTTCCGCCTGATTATCCCGCTAGCCGGCGGGCTCATGATGACCTGTATTCTGGCTGTCTCACTTTTCAATATGGCCGACCCCGACTACGGTTACACCAAGATGCTGGGGACCAGCGGGGTCTTTATTACTGCCGTGACCTCTTTCGCTATTGGTTTTGCGCTCATGGTTGCTCTCATGAGGCGGGATGAGTTTAAGCCTTTCTTCAGGGGGGAGACTCTGAACATGAATACCGGTGTGAAGGTGCCTGAGTCTGTTGATTTGGATGAGGTTCTCTAGGCCGGTAACTCTAGCGCTGGTTTCACCCAGATAGGCCCTGTCTGTCTTTTCACAAGATGCCAAGAGCTGGTGTATTTGCCAAGTTTTTGGCCATCTCGTCAGGCTTAAGTACTTATTTTTCCTTGCCATGGTGAAATAAGGCGCTACTAGTACCTCTGCTGGGTGGCTCCTAGGTGCGGGGCGGGTACAGTTGAAGACATAAGACAAACCCGCCCAGAAGGAGAACCGTGGCTATCGACCCAAACAATACCCAGATTAAAGAAACCGCTTTCGCACTGGCCCGTAAGTTTGGCTGGGCTTTAGAGTACAACGGTGGCTTAGAACTGGACGGCGAATTCCTTGACGATGCTGACCTGTCCATTGAGCGGCCAGAGGACGGCACCCAGGTGGAGTACGTCCTCAATATCAGCTATGCAGATAGCACGGCCTACGGATTTACCCTCACCCGCGAAGCTGCGAGCGCCCCTCAGGCACCTAGTTTTGGGGCAAGTTTTAGCAAAGAAGCAAGGAGCTCCCTGGGGCAGTCTCATAGTTTTGCTATGGGTTCATTTGCCACTGATGGCCTACCGAGTGAGAACGCGATCACTCTGGCTGAGAAGTATTACATCACCACTTTGGCTGACCTGATTGAAGAGGTTGAGGCCAAGCTGAGGGCGCTAGCTCTCTAAAGACATTTATTGACCATTTTAGGAGTCCTCATGACCGGCAATTTTAGCTATACCTCAACCTATCCCTTTGATCTTGAGACGGTGCGTACCTGGTTTCATCGCCCGGGCGCGCTGACCCGAGCAACCCCTCACTGGGCTGGTCAGGTTCAGCAGGAAGGTAACCCTCAGGCTCCGGGGAGCATAGCGCGTACTAGCGTTGCGCTACCACTGACCTATGGCCTGCTTACCCTTCCCTGGCAGGCCCGCCATACAGCTGCTGAAGCCAACTCTTTTACAGATGAAATGGCTCGCGGGCCTTTTACTCGGTGGGAGCATACTCATAGTTTCTCCGCAGGTCATGAGCGTACCTTGGTTCGTGACGCGGTTGAGTTCCGGGTTCTGCCCGACTACAGCCTTGCTGGTTCAGACGGTAGTAACCGAGTGCTCACGGGCGCGGACTCGGCACTTCAGGCTATCTTGGGCGGGGGCGAGAAGGTCACCGGACCTGCTATTGAGCGTCAGCTAGAGCGTGTCTTTACCGCCCGCGAGCGCCGTATCACCGCCGACCTAAGCTTTCAGCAGCGCTATGCCAGGGAGCCGATGACCGTGGTGGTAGCTGGGGCCTCCGGCACGGTAGGCAAGCAGGTAACAGCCCTGCTGACCGGCGGTGGGCACACCGTCCGCACGCTGGTGCGCGGTAACGTAACCAGCGAGAACGAGTTTGCTTGGGATCCCGAGAGCGGGCAGATTGATGAGGCTGTTTTTGAGGGTGCCGATGCGCTGATTCATTTGGGCGGTGTCAGTATTAGCCAGCGCTTCACGGCGCAGAATAAAAAAGCGATTCTTCAGTCACGGGTAGGCTCTACAACGGTGCTGGCGCAGACTCTTGCTCGGCTGGCCGCTGAGGGCAGGGGGCCGCGTGTCTTTGTGTGTGCATCGGCTGTCGGTTTTTACGGTTTGGGCAGGGGTGATGAGCTGCTGACTGAGGATATGCCAGCTGGGAACGGCTTCCTGGCCGAGGTGTGTCAGCAGTGGGAGGCTGCCTGCCAACCCGCCCGGGATGCCGGGGTGCGCGTGGTCAATGTGCGCACAGGCCTGGTGCAGTCGGTATTGGGCGGTATGCTACGCCTCCAGCTACCTCTCTTTGCAACCGGGACGGGTGGCTGGGTTGGGAACGGTCAGCAGGTGCAGAGCTGGATCAGCCTAGATGACATTGCCGGTATCTATGTGCACGCGGTGATGACCGAGTCGCTCAGGGGGCCGGTCAATGCGGTCGCTCCAGACCCTGTTACGGCCCGGGAGCTTGCTAAGACAGTGGGTGCGGTGCTCAAACGCCCGGTTTTCCTGCCTGTCCCAAAGTTCGGCCCAGCCTTACTCTTGGGAGCCGAGGGTGCACAGGAGCTTGCCCTGGCAAGCCAGAACGCTAGCGCAGAAAAGCTCCTGGCGAGTGGCTATGTGTTTTTTGAGCCAGCGCTCCGCACGGCACTTGAGCACGAACTGGCTTCCTAGTTTCCCCCAAGAAGTCCATAGAACGCCTGCCGGCAATGGCATTTCATCTAAAAGTCACTGCCTTCTGCCGGGCTTGTGCGCCACTTCGGGCTATCCTGTTGTGTAGCACACTCCCAAAAACACACGAAAGATAAGCATGGCTTCCTCTCTGTCACGCCGCCTTGCCGGTATTACCGCAACCGGTGCCACTGTTCTTGCCCTGGTTGTAGCTCCCCTACCGGGTGCTGGTGCCGCAGATTCAACAACTCTCACCCTGCTCAACATCAACGACTTTCACGGCCGTGTATCTACTAGCATCGCTATGGGCCTTGCTAACACGGTTCAGGCTGAGCGGTCGAAAGCGCACGGGGGTTCACTCCTGCTCGCCGCTGGTGATAACGTGGGTGCCTCCCTCTATGTTTCGAGCGTACAAAAGGATCAGCCCACCCTGGAGTACCTCAATGCCCTCGGCCTCAGAGCTAGCGCTGTAGGTAACCACGAGTTCGATGCCGGCGCTCAGGATCTCTTCAACCGCATTATCCCCGCCGCATCTTTTTCTTACCTGGGCGCTAACGTCCTCAAGACGGACGGCTCCCCCGCCCTGGAACCCTATTACATCACCGAGGTCAACGGCACCTCTGTTGCTGTGATTGGTGCAGTCACTACCGAGACCCCTCAGCTAACTGACCCGTCCCAGCTTGCCTCTCTACAGTTCACCGACCCGGTTGCTGCGGTCAATAAATACGCCGCCCAGCTCTCTGACGGGGACCCCTCCAACGGTGAGGCCCAAGTCATTGTTGCCGAGTACCATGAGGGCGTCAATACTGCTGATCCTGCCGGTGATGCCATTATCAACCAGACCAGCGCAAATGTTGATGTTATCTTCACAGGCCATACGCACCAGGAGTACGTGATTGACGGCGTTGTTCCCGGGCAGCCGGGCAAGACTCGCCCCGTGGTCCAGACCGGTAACTATGGCGATAACCTGGGTAAGGTTGTCCTGAGGTTGAATGATGCAGGTGAGGTAACAGCCTATTCTTCTGAGCTGGTCAAACGTATGGATGCGCCCACTGCCGATCAGATTGCCGCTGATCCGGTACTGGCCCAGGTTAACACTATTGTCAGCCAAGCTAATTCTTATGCAACTGAGCAAGGCTCAGTCCTTGCTGGGCAGGTTGGCGCCCCTATTACCACTGGCTTCGATGCTGGCAAGGAGGCGCGGGGTGGGTTCGATATGCGCAACTACGAATCCACTATGGGTCACCTGGTTGCCGATATGTACCTGGCAGCCGCGAACTCAACCGGTCGCACACCCGCCGATATCGGCATTGTCAACCCCGGTGGCTTGCGAGATGAGCTACCCGGTGGCCTGCGCACCAGCCTGGGTCTGGCCGCTAACCAGAACGTGCGGGTCATGGATATCGTCAATGTCACCCCCTTCGCTAACAACCTGTGGACCACCGAATTGACCGCCCAACAGCTTAAGGCTGTGCTGGAAGAGCAGTGGCAGCAGAACGCCGCAGGCGAGATGGCTAACCGCCCCTACCTGCAGCTAGGTTTCTCGTCCAACGTCACCTACACCTACACCGGGTCTACCGATGCAGCCGGGTACGCAACTCGCGGCTCAAATATCCTCGATGTGTATGTGAACGGTAAGAAGGTAGAAGATACCGATACCTTTACCGTCGCTATCCCCAGCTTCCTGCTCGGTGGCGGCGATAACTTCAGTACTTTTACCCAGGGCACCAACCCCAAGGATACGGCGCTGGTGGATTCTGATGCCTTCGTGAATTATTTCAAGGCAAACGGAACCGTGAACCCCAACTATGCCAAGCAGGCTGTTAAGGTCCAGGACCTGGCAGCAGGCTACGACGTAAATGGCCAGCTCACGTTCTCGCTGGCTGACCTGAATGTACGGAGCTTCGGCGTCCCTGCACTGACCGAACTTAAGGTCACCATTGATGGTATTGAGGTGGGCACCGTTGAGGTAGCCACAGACGGCACCGCAACTGTAGCTCTAGATTTGGCGGGTCAGGGCATTACCGCCGGGCAGCATGAGATTGAACTGGCCGATCCCAGCGATGTCACAGGCACCCTTGTTCGCCTGAGCGCCAAGTTCACAGGCTCCTCCGCTGAGCCCCCTGCACCGGTTGAGCCCCCTCAGCCTACTCCCACCGCTGATCCCACAGACCAGCCGGCTCCTAGCCCCAGTCAAGGGGCAGTAACCCCGGCTCCGAAGACAAGCAGCGCCCCGGCCCCCACCACTCCTGAAACCCCTTTTACCTACGAGAACTGTGCCGCTGTCTGGGATAAGCTAGGTCGCCCCATTGGCTCCGACGAAGCCGGTTTCCACAAGGGATTGGACGCCGATGGTGACCAGCTCGGGTGCGAGCTGAACCCCAACTACACCAATAGGGCAGAGGACGGTAGCACGGTGAAGGCCTCATCTGGCGCTACTAAATCAAGCTCTGCTTCGTCAAACCGCCTGGCTAACACCGGCTTTACCGCCAGCCTGATTGCCGCCGCTGGCGGCCTGGCTCTGCTAGCTGGTGTAGCTGTTCTTCGGGCAGGTCGCCGCAAGGCATAGAGGCTTGTTCATCAGGGGTAGGTAAGGCAGGCTCAGGCCCCTTGCCAAGGCCCTCTGAGGTAAACCCTTAGCGGGTGCCCTCTCCCCAGCGGAGCAGGCACCCGCGCTTTCTTTAAGCCCGGTAGTTACAATGGTGGGTATGCCTCACCCCACCGTGACCCTTCTTGCCACAGAAACCAGCTCCACCGTCAGTGTTTTCGGCTGGTTCTTCTACCCCATTCTTTTTCTGTCTTTAGGTTTGGCCCTGTATTGTGTGTTCACTATTCACCGCCAGAGCCACCTGACCGAGATACAGAAGCTCAAGTGGGTTCTCTTCACCCTTTTCCTACCCCTGGTGGGTCCGCTGGCCTACTGGTTGCGGTTGCGGGCCGACCGGCAGCAGCTCTTGGCAGCACCTCGTCACTCTGAGGGTGAACTCGAGGCCTAAAAGTCTCGAGCAGGGCGTAGAGTTAGAGCTAACCTGGCAGATTCACACAAAGGAAAGTTATGCCCTATACCGTCAAAGCCCTGCAAAAATTTGGCCCCGACCAGCCTTTTAAGGTCACTGAGCTTGAGCGCCGGGACCCCCGTGAAGATGATGTTGTCATCAAGATTGAGGCAGCAGGTATCTGCCACTCCGATATTCACACGATTCATAACGAGTGGGGTGAAGCCCATTTCCCCCTGGCGGTGGGGCATGAGATTGCCGGCACCGTTGAGGCGGTAGGCTCGGCTGTTACCAAGTTCAAGGTAGGCGACCGCGTAGGTGTGGGGTGTCTGGTCAATTCCTGCGGTGAGTGCGAGCAGTGCACCGCCGGGTTTGAGAACAACTGCCTGAACGGGGCCGTGGGAACCTACAATTCCAAGGATGTTGACGGCTCTATCACCCAGGGTGGTTATTCCCAGAAGATCACCGTCAATGAGCGGTTTGTGCTGAATATTCCCGATGCTCTTGAGTTCGATGTGGCCGCTCCCCTGCTGTGCGCTGGCATCACCACCTTCTCGCCTCTGGCTCGCTGGGGCCTTAAGCCCGGCGCTAAGGTCGCTATTCTGGGCCTGGGGGGCCTGGGGCATATGGGTGTGCAGATTGCTGCCGCCATGGGTGCTGAGGTAACGGTTCTCTCCCGCAATCTGAAGAAGGCTGAGGCCGCCGCCGCGCTGGGCGCTTCCCGTACCCTGGCAACCAGCGAGGAAGGTTTCTTTGAGGAGCACCGCGGGGAGTTTGACCTGATCCTCAACACTATTTCTGCCCCCATTGATTTGGATTCCTACCTGGGCTTACTTAAGCCCCGTGGCATTATGAGCGTGGTGGGCCTGCCGCCGGAGGCTCTCTCCCTCCACATGAACCGTCTGATTGGCGGCGGCAAGGTACTGACCGGCAACAATATCGGCGGTATTCCCGAGACTCAGCAGATGCTGGATTTCTGCGCCGAGCACGGTATTGCCGCTGTGATTGAGAAGGTCGGTGTCGATCAGGTCGATGAGGCCTACGAACGTGTCGCCGCGGGCGATGTCCAGTTTCGCGTAGTCATTGATACGGCAACCTTTGAGAAGGCAGAAGTCAGCGCCTAGCACGTCTGCTCAGATCTCATGAGCCGCCCTCTTTCCCCTTGATATCAAGGGGAAAGAGGGCGGCTCTTTTATATGCCTGAATAGTTATATTTACGAGCCGGCAAAGGGGTAGTCGGTGTAGCCCTGAGCGCCGGGGGTGTAGAAAGTTGCCATGTCGGGAGCAGTGATTTCTAGGTTTGCCTGCCAGCGGCGTACCAGGTCCGGGTTGGAAATGAGCAGGCGGCCAACTACTGCGGCATCCGCTAGGTTACCCTCAACGATACGCTCTGCCTCGGCACGGTCGGTTACCTCAGCGAACCCGCTGTTGAGCAGGGTGAAGCCACCGAAGGCCTGGCGCAGGTGGGCAACAAAGTCCCCCTCAATATCTGCGTGCAGGATTGAGAGGTAGGCCAGGTCCAGGTCGCTGATTCCCGCCAGGAGAGCGTCGTAGGTTGCTAGAGTCTCGGCGCGGTTATCTTCAATGTTGCCTTGGACGTTGTGCTCGGGTGAGATACGCAGGGCGGTGCGATCGGCACCAATAGCATCAGCAACGGCGCGGACCACCTCAATAACCAGACGGGCACGATTTTCGGGTGAACCACCGTAGGAGTCAGTGCGCTGGTTGGCTGAGGGGGCAAGGAACTCGTGTAGGAGGTAGCCGTTGGCACCGTGAATTTCTACGCCGTCCATACCGGCTTCAATAGTGTTGCGGGCAGCTGTCACGAACTCTTCCACAATGCGGGGCAGTTCATCTGAGTCAAGGGCGCGTGGGGTGGGTACGTCTTCGCGGCCGTTAGCACCGTGCAGGGTAACGCCGGGGGCAATGGCACTGGGCGCTTCAGCCTGTTCACCCTTGTTGATGGTGGGCAGGGTTAGGCGACCACCGTGCATAATCTGCATGACGATGGTACCACCGGCGGAATGTACGGAGTCAGCTACACGGCGCCAGCCAGCGATCTGGTCCTGGGTGTGGATACCGGGTTGGCCGAGGAAGGCCTGACCAACGTGGCTGGTGCGGGTGCCTTCAGTGACGATGAGGCCAGCACTGGCTCGCTGGGTGTAGTACTCTACGTGTAGGTCGCTGGGCACCCCGTCTAGTCCCGCGCGGGAGCGGGTGAGGGCGGCCATGGTGATGCGGTTCTTGAGGGTAAGTGAGCCAGCCTGTGCTGGTTCAAAGAGGGTGGTCAATGGGGTGCCTTTCGTGAGTCTAATGTACGCAGTGCATAACTGTTTTCATGCCACGCTTATTCCCTCAGAGCTGGCATAAGATACCCCGGGAGCGAAAATGTGCCCAGGGCCCTAGTGGGTTCTCGCAGGTGGGGCACTATTCTTAGAGGCAGATATTCACTTTTTCCAAGGAGTTACTATGGCCGGTGGTTTAGCCGCTTTACTTGATGATGTTGCCGCTCTGGCTAAGCTGGCGGCAGCTAGCACCGATGATATTGTGGCAGCTACCGGTCGAGCCAGCATTAAGGCTGCTGGCGTGGTGGTTGATGATGCGGCAGTAACACCTCAGTATGTGCAGGGTGTTGAGCCTAAACGTGAGCTACCGATTATTCGGAAGATCGCGGTGGGTTCACTGCGGAATAAGCTGATTTTTATTCTGCCAGCGGCTCTTGTACTCAGCCAGTACCTGCCCTGGGCCCTCACTCCCTTACTCATGATCGGCGGTACCTACCTGTGCTTTGAGGGCGCTGAGAAGGTTATTGAGTTACTTTCCCCGAAGGAAGACATAGAGGCTGAGGCTCCAGTCCTCCTTGCAGGCCCGGAGGCCGAGAAGAAGGTTGTTTCCGGCGCGGTACGCACCGACTTTATTTTGAGCGCGGAAATCATGGTGATTGCGCTCAATGAGGTTGCTAGTGAGGGTTTCTGGTCGCGGGCTATTATTCTGGCGATCGTTGGTGTCGCTATCACCGTAGCGGTTTATGGTGCGGTGGGCCTGCTGGTCAAGATGGACGATATCGGCCTGCATATGGCTCAGAGCAAGTCTGCTGGTGCCCAGAAGTTTGGCCTGGGCTTGGTCAAGGCCATGCCGGTCCTGATGAACATCATTTCTATTGTTGGTACTTTCGCTATGCTGTGGGTGGGTGGCCACATTATTCTGGTTGGCCTGGATGAGCTGGGCTGGCATGCTCCTTACGGCTTTGTTCACCACCTGGAGCACTATGGCACCCTGGTTCCTGCTTTGAGCGGTGCGCTGACCTGGTGCATTAATACTTTCTGCTCCATGGTTTTGGGTACGATTTGGGGCGGTTTCATTGCCCTGGTTATGCACTTCCTGCCGATAGGTAAGAAGCACCACTAGCCTGCTGAGGCATACCGAGGGTAGGTTACTCTCCCTTTCCGATGCTTTGCGGCCCCGCACACTTCACACAGAAGGTGCGGGGCCGCGGTGTATCTAAAAGCTAGGTCATCAGGCAACACAGCGGTGGTTCAGGCTGGTAGAAGGGCGGGCCCAAGAAAACACTCTCAAACCCAGGTACACAACCCCTCAACAAAGACCCCCAACGAACCATCTGCCCATCAGCTCACAGACACCCCCACCAAAACACCCAAGAAACAGAAAAGACACAGCCACCCCCGGGCTACAAACAACAACGCCCCAAACCAACTACTTCGACAAAACACACGCCGTCTGAACCTGGATAATCTCAGCGTGCTCCCCCGCACTATAACGAACCTCAGTACCAGCATCCGTCACAAACTTAATCTCAGCACCAGCACTCACCGGCCCCACACTCAAAACCTCATACCCCTGAGACTCCCACAAATCACGCATCCCCTGCACCTTCTGCTGATACTCATCCTTCGAATTACGCTGAGAAGTATCCCTCACCAAAGCAGACAACATATACAAAGACGTCCCATCAACATCATTCGAACACGACCGATAATCAAGACCACGCTCAGCAATACGCTCCGCAGTGTAAATAGCCCCACCGGCATACACAAAATGAGCAGGATCAGTACCCGTAGCCTCCACCGTACCAGGGAACAAAGACCAAAACTCATCCACAATCACACGCTGCTGCTCAGCAGAAGCAACCCGAGAAGAACCCTTCACCAAAGAACACCCCAACAACACCACAAGAACAAGGGCAAGCACCCCACCCAAACGCTTCACCACACCACCTCACAACCAGGACTATCCCAGAGATAAATCACAAACACAGTCACCACAGATACTACCGCCACCAGCCACCCCCCGGGCTACATCCCCAAACCAACTACTTCGACAAAACACACGCCGTATCAACCGATATACGCTCACCCGACACAGTAGCCAAATACGACACCCGCGTACCAGAATCCGTATACATCACAATCTCAGACCCATCACTATGAGGCCCCCTACCTCGAACCTCATACCCCTGAGACTCCCACAAATCACGCATCCCCTGCACCTTCTGCTGATACTCATCCTTTGTATTTCTTTGGCTGCTATCACTCACCGAAGCAGACAACATATACAAAGACGTCCCATCAACATCATTCGAACACGACCGATAATCAAGACCACGCTCAGCAATACGCTCCGCAGTGTAAATAGCCCCACCGGCATACACAAAATGAGAAGGATCAGTACCCGTAGCCTCCACCGTACCAGGGAACAAAGACCAAAACTCATCCACAATCACACGCTGCTGCTCAGCAGAAGCAACCCGAGAAGAACCCTTCACCAAAGAACACCCCAACAACACCACAAGAACAAGGGCAAGCACCCCACCCAAACGCTTCACCACACCACCTCACAACCAGGACTATCCCAGAGATAAATCACAAACACAGTCACCACAGATACTACCGCCACCAGCCACCCCCCGGGCTACATCCCCAAACCAACTACTTCGACAAAACACACGCCGTATCAACCGATATACGCTCACCCGACACAGTAGCCAAATACGACACCCGCGTACCAGAATCCGTATACATCACAATCTCAGACCCATCACTATGAGGCCCCCTACCCTGAACCTCATACCCCTGAGACTCCCACAAATCACGCATCCTCTGCACCTTCTGCTTGTATTCATCTTTCGAATTACGCTGAGAAATGTCCCTCACCAAAGCAGACAACATATACAAAGACGTCCCATCAACATCATTCGAACACGAACTCATAGCACTAAAACCACGACCCCGAGCCTCCTCCACGCTATACGGATCCCCACCCTCATACACAAAATGAGAAGGATCAGTACCCGTAGCCTCCACCGTACCAGGGAACAAAGACCAAAACTCATCCACAATCACACGCTGCTGCTCAGCAGAAGCAACCCGAGAAGAACCCTGCATAAAACCACACCCTGTCATAAGAAAAACCATACCTAACACGGCACAAAACCGAATAATAGAAGACACCATTACAGGCCCCTTTCATAAGAACAGCAAAACCACATCATCAGCCTACCCAACTACCTACTGCCCAGAAATTCCCTGCGAGGCCATCATCTTTTGCAATAACTCCTTACGTTCCTCATCAGAAGCATGTTCCCACTGCCAAGCAGATACAGGAATACGTACACTCACTGTGTCAGAACCATAACCAGTACCGTCACCCTTGACCGTGTAAAAAGCCTCTACCGTCACCAAGTCACTCTGTGATATTAGACCGCCCAAAGAACGCTGAGACCCAAACAATATAGTCGCAGAATCATTAGACCAATAGCCTCGCTGAGTACCAAACCCTGGATCTGTCACCAAGCTCCAACCCCAACTCTGAGTAGTAGTATTCACCGGATGATGCTCCACGTTATACCAATAATTACCCTCGCTATCGATAACCGCAGCATCACTAAACTCCTGCGCAAAATCAATATCACCAGGCCCCTTACGCCCAGCGCCAAAAGCACCGATAGGTGCCAGCCAGTCATGCGGAGAATGCACATACGACAGGTGTTGCTGCCCCTGGGCATCACGCTCTAGCATCCACTCACCAGCGTTAGCTTTCCTCACGGCATCCCACGTTAAACCAGCGGAACCATAAAACACCGCATTGTTCACGCTTGTCTGAGAGAGCCCAAGCGCTTCCGCACTTGTGGTCGTACCGTAGGAATGGGCGTTAATAGAAACAAATGGGTCGTTATAAGCGTCCGTCTTGCCCGCCCCGTATTCAGGGATATCAGTGTTAGAAGATTTAGTGACGTTCAAGCCGTCATAGAAACTAGCAAGTTTTTGACCGCCCTGCTGAGCCATTTCAGGGCTTAACACACTTTGTGTTGGCTTTTTCGAAATTGGGACCCCTCGCATAGCTGCGCTTCGCTCTCGATATCCACTTGAATCAGACCTGCCGTCAAGTGTTGATTCAATATTTGGCGTGTCATACCCTAAATACGCGACTACAGCTATGCGTTTCTGGGATTTTTGGTAATCCCCCACTTGTAAACCATCCATTTGTTGCCTGTGCATATCCTGGGCGTTCAGCGTTAAATCCTTGATACTACGCCCCACACTGTTGTCCATACCAGGAACCATAACAGTCGTAGCATCAGCCGAATCTACGTCTCCAACAGATACAACTGCCAGAACATTATTCTCATCAAAACCATCATCAATACGAGAGTTCGATATATCCAACGAAAGAATAAGGCGAGGAGCTTTTTTGCCCTTTTTATAAGCTGACGCTTCCTGCAACTGCACTAAGGCCGCACGTGTCGCATCATCCAAAGACTCATCAGCCAACAAATCATCCAACAACCAACGATTGGCCACATTCCGGTCAGAATACGGCACACCATTCAAATTACCCACCATACCGCAAGCACTATGCGCCAGGGCAGCCTTCTGATCAGCATCCAAACTAGCCCACCAAGACTTCGACACCGCAGCATCCCACACATCATCACCCGTACCACCCAACGGGTACCGCGCCAGCTCAGGATACTCACCAAAAAACTCAGCGATAGAACCTGCATCCAGCTCCGACAACGCTCCCAAAAACGCCTCGAACTCAACCGGCCCGTTATTAGCAGCCGCCGCCAAATCCTTTAACTGTTGCACCCGCTCATCACTCAAATCCCCCAGTAAAGTGCCCTTCACATCATCCACTGAAGAACCAAAGCCACCCCCACTAGAAGACGCACTACCACCGGCAGTCCACAGGCCCTCAACATTCAACACATACGCAGCCACCGCAGCAGCAGACTCCCGCGCATACTCAGCACGAATACCATCCACCTCAAGCTGCGCTGAGGCAATCACACCCTGAGAAACAGCTACCTCCTGCTGCAGTAAAGCCATCCTCACCCGATCCTGCTCACTCTGCTTACCGGCAATAGCGCCTAAAGTCCCAATCTGAGCAGAAGAATCCACCACAGTCGTGTGCGCTCTCTGTGCCTTACCCAAGGCCTCGTCGGCACGCGCCTGCAAATCGCTTAATGTGGTCTGCCACCCCTGTAGCACATCCCTCACCGCAACAAAAGTATCAGCCATGTTCCCCAAAGCCACCTGCCCCTCGGCAGCAACCTGCTCAATACGGCGAATACGATTCGACTCAGCATCAACAGAGGTAATACCCTGCAACTTATTAGCCTGTGCCTGGGCACCCGTCGCACGCTCTAGCCAATGAGAAATCACTGATGTATACGCTGCAGGATCACCGGGGCATGGGTCCCCACCAGTTAAGGGGGACCAGTCAGAAGGACGAGTGCTCATTCTTTACTTCCCATCTCCCGCTAAATCAGCGCTCTTAAAATCATCGAAAACCGCTTGCGCGCCATCACGAGCATTACCCAACGAAGCTACAGTTGCCGCCATCAACTGACCCTCTTGGCCCTTCACAACATCAGCATGATGATGAGCTACTGGGTCATCACTATCCACGGTACCCGCCGTTGATGTACCGTAGCCTTCGAACACTGTTTTAAGGTCCCCGAATGTATCGATGAGTTCTTGCAAAAGCTCATAACTGAATCTGATATCAGCCATACCAATCCTTCTATTGTCTTCCCGAAGCTAATTCCGGCGCTCAGCATCTAGCTCATCATCACCCGCCGGAGCAAGCCCAGTTTCAGGTTGAGGAACCACCACCATGCACTTCTTATCAAAGCGCTCAGGTAGTACGCGTCTTAGCTATATCTATATATACGCTTAGCTCTTCGCCAGAAACGGTCAACTCACACAGAACATCAGCACCACCGTACCACGAGCACACGCGCCACCCCAGCCACCCCCAAAGAGCCTAAAACAAGAGGAAACATACAGTAAGACCTCTTTGCACACACCCTGTAGCTACTCGAGAAAGCCCAAGGCGCCCATCATTGAATGCCCCTAGAACACAAAACCCGGGCCCAAGAAAAACTCTCGAACCCGGGTTTACAGCCTTTGAATAAAGGCTCTTGGTGCGCAGGGGGACTTGAACCCCTATAGACCCCCTAATGAAAGCCTGAAAAGTGCTTTTGACAGAGAGCGAGAGAAACAGAAAAAGGCAGAGCAAGACCAAGCAGAGAACTTCCTACCATCAGAGGCCACAAACCCCACAACCGGGATAGGAGATTACCCGCCAGGGTATAACCCACACTCCCAATGGGCCACAGCCACACCGGGCAGCGGGGGAATCTTGCAATAACCAAGAGGGCAGACCTAAACCGTCTGCTCTCTCTTTTTATGCCACCCCATAGATAACGTCACGCCGTATAGATAAAGACATAGACATAGGAATAACTACCCACCCCAGAGAAAAACTCACCAGGCACCAAGACACCCCAAGCTCATTATTAGGTGCAACCTCAGCATCACTGCGAGCTCTCGCAGATACCGACAACACACCACCAACCCCTAGCCACATCGCCACCCTTAACGCTAGGCTTAAGCACATCTCACAAGGAGACCACCAACCCCTAGCCTGCTAGAAGGCACACCAACATGACTACCATCGCACCAGAAACCACCACCAGCCAGGACTTCCAAGAAGCCTTAGAGACAGTTCTCGACAGGCTGGAAGGAGTAAACGCTATCCTGGCTACCCAGTAGCCCAGCCGCCCCTCTCATGCGGTACATAGCCCTCACAGATGCTCTAACAGTCCACGCCCGTCTAGCACCCGGACAGCATCTAAAACCTGGTGGGGAACATCTGCTAGAAAGCGCTCTCGCCCGACCAGCCACCAGCTACGCAGGGCACGAACTCTACCCTGGTATCTTCGATAAGGCCGCAGCTCTCCTAGAAGCACTGGTCCAGAATCACCCTTTCACGGACGGCAATAAGCGCACTGCCTACACCTGCACCGTCCTTTTCATGTACCTGAACGGTTGGGATATTCTTTCCCCGCAGGAGCTAGAAGACAGCCAGCAGGCCCAGTTCGTTGTTCAGGTAGCAGAGCACGCCCTGACCTTTGAGCAGATAGCCCAGCAACTAGAAAGCTGGTCAGTGCCTCGTAGCAGGTAAACCAAGAACTGACCCATCGTGTTGTGGGTCTCTGTTAATCTGGGAGCCATGAGCACCAGCCCACAGTTCCCAGCGCTCGCAGGCTTCTAAGATAGGCCCCTTGTTGGCATCGGGCAGGGTTCTCTAGCCCTGGTTCTCACCTGCTTTGATACAGGGTTGCTGGGCAAACGAGTATCAAATCAGTATCACAGAGCTGTTTTAGGGCAGAGAAAAACCCGTTTTCCCTGGCTCTCACCTGGGGAAACGGGTTTATTTTCGTGGTGCGCAAGGGGGGACTTGAACCCCCACGATCTTGCGATCACTGGCACCTGAAGCCAGCGCGTCTGCCAATTCCGCCACTTGCGCATTATTCTTTTTTGAGTTGCTCAATGGGCAACGAAGATAACTATACACGCTAGAGACCGACACGTCTACTTGAGGGTCTTATGGCATCCAGCACATTAGGGGCCTTCTGGTTGTAAGGCGTGAAATGATGGAACAATGAATGACTCAGCCCAGGATATAAGACTGACTTTCGGCCGTGACGAGCTCATTATTCAAGGCCGCTACGAAACGCTCTCAATCTGTAACGATATCCTCATCGGACTTATTTTCCTCATCGGGTCCTTTCTCTTTTTCTCGCAAGAAACCGTTGAGACAGGGACCTGGTTTTTTGTTGTCGGCTCAGCTCTCATGCTCGTACGCCCCTGCATACGGATCAGCAGGAGAATCCATCTCAAAAAACTTCATGGGACACCCAGTGGGCTACAGGCGACTCAGCCCGGAGCTTTTGATAACTAATGAGATGGGGGTGACCAGCCACCCTGGCTATAACCCCATAGGGCCCTCAGATTTAAGAGGGGTAAGTAGCAGGTATTTACCAGCTTGTCTCGGGGAGTTTTTACGGTTATCCACTAGACTAGATGCTTAGGCTATACGCTAACCCTGCGTATTAACCAGTTTCAGAGCGCCCGCTATCTTCAGGGTGGTAAGCCTGATATGTGATGTTGAAGGAGGCAAGCATGGGGTTCATCGACAAACTTGAACAGGGCCTAGAAAAGGCCGTGCGCGGCACCTTCGGCAAGGGTGGCACCTTTGAGCCGGTTGATATCGCTAACCGTCTGCGTACCGAAATGGACAACAAGGCTTACGCCGTATCCAATGGCCGCACCCTGGCACCCAACGTTTTTACCGTAGAGTTCTCAGCCCCCGATTTTTCACGGGCCCAGCAGTGGGGTGTGCCCCTAGCTGAGGAGCTGTGCGATGTTGTTATCCGCCACGCCCGCGACCAGGGCTATTCCTTGCGCGGTTCTGTGCGCGTGACGTTCACCCTGGGTGAGCAGCTAGAACCCGGTGATTTTGAAGTCACGGGTTCCCAGCAGAAGGTTGCCTCCCCCCAGGAGGCCCCGGCACAGCACCTTCCGCCTGCTGTTGCCCAAGATTCCCTGCCCTCGCGTATCAGCAAGCCAGCCGCTCCACCTCCTACCGAGCCAGTCCCGGCTCACAAGCTCCCCCAGCCCAAGCGACCGGCCCCCAAGCCACAGGTTGTGCTTGAAATTAACGGCGAGCGCCTTGCTGTAAAGGATCTGCCCGTCACTCTGGGGCGCGGCTCAAATGCCGATATTACTGTTGAGGACACCGGCGTTTCCCGCCGTCACCTTGAAATCGTTCAGCAGGATGACACCTACCTGGCTGTTGATTTGGGGTCAACCAACGGGTCCTACGTTAATGGGCGGCGTTTGATTGGCCGCGTTGAAATTAAAAACGGCGCGGTGATTGAAATGGGTCGTGCTCGTATCATTTTCCGTCTCATGGTCCGTAAGGGGTAGCTTGTGGCATCTGAAATAACCGTGACGGTTTTGCGTTTTGCCTTCCTTATTCTGCTGTGGCTTTTTGTCTTTATGGTGCTTGCCGCTTCTCGCCGTGATTTGGGTGTGGGGCGTAATATTCGTACTACCCGAGCCCAGATGGACGCGCCGATGGCGGCTGTCCCGCCGACCCCGGCCCACCCAGCTCCCACAGTACCCCCGGTTCGACCTTCACTCTTGACTATTGTTGACGGCGCCCAGGCAGGTGCCAGCATGCGACTGGGTAATTCCCCGGTGACGATCGGTCGTGCCACCGACATTGAGGTTTCTTTACAGGACGACTACGCTTCGGGCCGTCACGCCCGTCTCTTTCCGCAAGGGTCCCGCTGGTTCCTTGAGGATATGGGTTCCACCAACGGCACCTTTATTGGCGATCAGCGACTCACCCGCGCCACCCCTGTTCAGGTGGGGCAGCCTTTCCGTGTGGGTCGCACAACCATGCAGTTGAAAGACTAGTTAATGAGTATCGCTTTCCGTTTTGCGGCTCGATCCGATGTGGGTCGTGTGCGCTCTAAGAACGATGACTCCGGCTACGCCGGGCACTACCTAGCGGTAGTTGCCGACGGTATGGGCGGCCATGTTGGTGGCGATGTCGCATCTGCTACTACGGTCCTCGATTTGGCTCCGCTTGACCGTGCAGGTTTTGAGGGCAATGCCGGAATCTACCTGGCCGATGAGATTGTGAACGCCAATATCATCATGAATGAGCTAGTGGGCCTCAACCCTCGGCTGGCCGGCATGGGGACCACCTGCACGGCCTTGCTGATTGACGGTGACCAGATTGAGATGGCTCATATCGGCGACTCGCGGGCCTACCGTTTGCGTGACGGCATTTTTGAGCAGATCACGACCGACCACACTTTTGTTCAACGTCTTGTGCAGGAGGGGCGGATTAGCCCCGATGAGGCTGAGCTTCACCCGCACAAGAATGTGATTATGCGCGTCTTGGGCGATGTCGATGCCTCCCCTGAGCTGGAGCTTCGCACTTTAGATGCCCAGGTGGGCGAGAAGTGGCTCTTGAGTTCCGATGGGCTGGATGCTGTGGTCTCAGTCCAGGAGATTGAGGCTGTTATGCGGTCAACCGGTGACCTGCGCCAGATGGTTGATGTGCTGGTTGATATGACCCTAGAGCGCGGTGCCCCCGATAATGTCACCGTTGTCGCCCTATCGGTCATTAATGAGGACTCCCTGTCGGCGGCGGTCACTGCACCGCAACCGATTATTCCGGTGCGTAAGTACGGGGCTGACGGCAAGCTTGTGGGTGTTCATCCCACCCTTGAGCAGGAATCTGGTGTTCAGCTATCTGAGCAAACCGTCGAAGAAACAAACGTAGACACCGATGACAGTATCAACGGGGGCAGTTCTCGCCATCAGGCTCCTTGGCGGCGGCGGATGCCGCAGCACGCTAAGGTACACAACGCCCTGCGTCATGGTAAGTGGCGTGGTGAGTCCTTTACAGACGGCGTGCTCAATACTATGAGCGTTAAAGCCGGCGTGGATACTTCGCACCCGGTAACTGATGGTGCCGAGGATGTGCCGACCCCCGCTTCTATTCTTCGTCAGGAACTTTCTGAGCGCCCCCATGACCTGGTGGGATCAGCTGCGAACGCTACCCAGACCGGCATGATTCCGGCTGTTACCGCGCGAACAGCGAAAACGCTGAGCACTCTGTCGCATCCGGCAGAGGACCAGTCTGTGGAGCCCGCTGAGCTACCCGAGGAGTACCGGGCTGCCCTCAGTAATCTGGTGGAACCTTCTCCCCACCGCTGGCCCATGCGCATTTTTGTGGTTGTACTAACCCTGGCTGTCGCTCTTGCTACTGTCTGGAGCTTTGTCGCCTGGACCGGTGAACAGTACTACGTGGGGGTTAAAGACAACCACGTCGCGGTCTTTAACGGTATTAACCAGACCCTTGGGCCTATCACTCTTCACTCTGTGGTTGAGGAAACTGATATTGAGGTCAGTTCTCTGCCCGAACATTCGCAGACCAGGCTCACCAGCACGATTACTGCAAGGAATCAGGCTGATGCCGAACAGATTGTAAAAAATCTTCGGGAGCAGGTTCCCTCTGAGGTGGAGCCTGGGTCGGTAACTACCGCTTCACCGAGTGCATCGGCCTCTGCGCCTATCCCGTCTGCATCGCCAACAGCTAGTCCCGGACAAGGAGGTAACCAGTGAGCGCACCCAAACCGGTCGATGTGCCCCGCTCCCGCCGTTTCACCGAGTTCGTGCTGACGGCTCTTGCAGTTTTGCTCTGCCCTGCTGCCATGTACCTGGTTGATGCAGAAGCGGTGCTGGCCAATCGTATGTGGCTTCAGGCGCTGATTATCCAGGGTATTGGTGCCCTGATACTGCACACTGTGATGTACATTCGGGCTCGCTATGCTGACCCCTTTATCCTGCCTATTGCGGTTGCTCTCAACGGCCTGGGGTTAGCCATGATTTACCGCATTGACCTCACTACCCCGGCGAATGCTGGCTCAACTCAGCTCATGTGGACCGGCCTGGCCATGGTAGTTTCTGCCATCATCCTGTTTTTCCTGCGGGACCATAGGGTACTCCGCAAGGTCACCTATATCTCTCTCACGGTATCTTTGGTCTTGCTCATCCTTCCCTTGCTGCCACTTATTGGAACCGAGATTAACGGCGCTCGTATTTGGATCTCGGTCGGTGGGCGTACCTTCCAGCCCGGCGAAATCGCTAAAATTACGCTGGCTATATTCTTCGCCGGTTATCTCTCAGCCCACCGGGATCTCATCATGCTGGCGGGTAAGAAGATTGGGCCAGTGCGCCTACCCCGCTTCAAAGATATGGCACCCATGATGATAGCCTGGCTTGTTTCTTTGGGTGTTCTGGTCTTCCAGCGTGATTTGGGTTCCGCTATCCTCTTCTTCGGCATCTTCTTGGCAATGCTCTTCCTAGCCACCGGACGCCTAACCTGGGTTGCGCTGGGGTTGCTCTTCGTAGCGGCAGGTGGCTTCCTAGCCTATACCTACATCTCCCACGTCTACTACCGAATTAACTCCTGGGTTCATGCCTTTGACCCCGAGATTTATAACCAGCCGCTGGGCGGTTCCGGGCAGATCGTCCAGGGCCTGTTCGGGCTAGCCTCGGGCGGCCTCTTTGGGCGGGGCTGGGGCAATGGGCGCCCTGATCTGGTCTCCTATTCCAACTCAGACATGATTATCACAGCGTTGGGTGAGGAGCTGGGTCTCCTGGGTCTGGGCGCTATTCTCATGCTTTTCTTGTTGCTGGTCTCTCGCGGCTTTCGCGCAGCCTTGGGAACGCGTGATGCTTTCGGTAAGCTGCTGGCCTCTGGTTTCTCAGCACTCATCGTTATTCAGCTTTTTGTCGTCATCGGCGGTGTGACCCGCCTGATTCCGCTGACCGGCCTGACGACACCTTTCATGTCAGCCGGCGGCTCCTCCCTTCTCTCTAACTGGGTTATTGTCGCTATTTTGCTAGCTATTTCCCATACTGCTCGCGCCCCCCATGTGGTCGAGGCCTTCGACGAAGCAGATAGCATCAACTACGACGGTCGTGAAGCTGAAGGGGCTACCGCCGTCATATCTCGTATCTCTGAAAGCAACCGGGCAGGAGGTTCTCGCGGTGAATAAAGCAATCCGTAGGGCCTGGATAGCCGCCTCGTGTGTCTTTGTACTTCTCTTAGGCACTTTGACCTACATCCAGTTCTTTGACGCCAAGAGTTTGCAGGCCAACGCCTGGAACTCCCGTACCCTCTACGAAAGTTACGGCTCGCAGCGTGGTTCTATCGTGGTGAACGGTGTCGATATCGCTTCATCGGTTGAGTCGAATGATGGCTACGCTTTCCAGCGTACCTACTCTGCCCCTGAGCTTTACGCCGGAATCACTGGATACTATTCCTCGATCTATGGGGCGACCGGCCTTGAGTCAGCAATGAACGAGCAGCTCACGGGTAACTCCGATGCCCAGTTCTACGATCGTCTAGCCCAGATGTTTACCGGGGGATCTTCCCAGGGGGCAAGTGTTGAGCTTACTATCGACCCGGAACTTCAGCAGTTGGCCTATACCCTCTTGGACGGTCATAAAGGTGCAATCGTGGCTCTGAACCCCAAGACCGGTGAAATTCTGGCTATGGTGTCAACTCCCTCCTATGACCCCAATGCTCTTTCCTCCCATAATTCTGAGTCGGTGCTGGCCCAGTATGCGACCTTAAATGAGGACTCCAACCACCCGCTCTATAACCGAGCTATTGCCGGTGATACCTACGCGCCCGGTTCTACCTTCAAAATTATTGATGCTGTAGCCGCCCTGGAGTCGGGTAAATACGATGCAAATTCTGTGATTGATAACCCCCAGAACCTCACCTTGCCCAATACCAACGTCACTCTGCCTAACTATGTAGGTGGTCAGTGCTCAACCCAAACCACTGCCACTATAGAGTGGGCGTTAGCACAGTCCTGCAACACTCCTTTTGCGCAGATTGCTATGGACCTGGGTGAGGATACAATCGCGCAGACAGCTAAGAACTTTGGGTACGGCCAAGACCTACGGATTCCCTTGCCTGTTTCCCAGTCTGTCTTCCCCACCAACATGGAGAAAAGCCAGCTAGCACAGGCGGCAATTGGACAGTACGATGTGAAGACCACCCCTTTGCAGGTTGCCATGATGAGTGCCGCGATTGCTAATGACGGTGTGCAAATGAAACCTAACCTGATTCGGTCGGTTAAATCCCACAACCTGAGTTCGCTCTACGAGTTCTCCGCTGAGGAGCTAAAAAGATCGACTTCAGCGGATGTCGCCAACCAGGTTACCGATTGGATGGTTAACGATGTTGATAACGGTATCGCCTCGGCGGCTTCCGTGAACGGTGTCAAGGTTGCGGGTAAAACGGGAACTGCTGAGATCGGTGATAGCGGCTTAAATAATTCCTGGTTCACGGGTTTCGCGCCGGCGGACGACCCGCAGGTCGCTATCGCGGTAGTCTATGAAGGTGTAGACGTCACAATAGGGGCGCAGCTTGCTGCTCCCGCAGGTAAACAACTTTTTGAGGCGGTGTTAAAGAAGTGAGGCCTTCGGTAGATGTGACTCTCGGTGGTCGCTACACCCTGACTGAGCGTATCGCTATTGGCGGTATGGGCGAGGTCTGGAAGGCGCGCGATAAGGTTCTAGGCCGCACCGTCGCCGTTAAAATTCTGAAAGAGGAATATACTGGCGATCCCGGTTTCCTAGAGCGGTTCCGTGCCGAGGCGCGCCACACCGCCCTGCTCAATCACCCCGGTGTCGCTAACGTCTTTGACTACGGCGAAGAAGACGGCTCTGCCTACCTGGTCATGGAACTGGTGCCGGGCGAACCGCTTTCTAACATTATTGAGCGCGATAAGCAGCTCCCGGCTGACCGTATCCTCAACATCATGGCGCAGACTGCCCGCGCTCTGGCCGCAGCCCACGCGCAGGGCTTGGTTCACCGTGACGTCAAACCGGGCAACCTGATTATCACCCCCGATGAGCGTGTTAAGGTTACCGACTTCGGTATTGCCCGACTGGCTGACCAGGTACCTCTGACCGCAACCGGCCAGGTTATGGGCACCGCCCAGTACCTCGCTCCTGAGCAGGCTACCGGCCAGCAGGCTACGCAGTCTTCCGATATGTACTCCCTGGGTATTATCGGCTACGAGTGCTTGGCGGGCCGTCGCCCCTTTACTGGCGAGTCACAGATTGCTATTGCTCTTGCCCAGGTAAACGATCCTCCGCCACCGCTACCGCAGGACGTACCTGCACCAGCGGCAGCACTGATTATGTGCCTGCTCTCTAAGGACCCCGCCGACCGCCCTGAAACCGCCACCGCTCTGGCCTCAGCCATTGATGCGATTAGACGGCGGGATATTCCTGCGGCTGTTAAGGCTGTACCGCCCCTAGGGCATTTCCTCCCTCAGGGTGCTGATACTCAAGCAACACAGGTGATGACTGCACCCACGAGTGTCACCTCCGCAGCGGCACGGTTTGGTTCTGGTGTCCGCTATGAGCCTGAGCCCACAACGGCCCGTGTTCCCAGTGCCGCCCCCCTGCCACCCGGTGGCTACCCGCCGCGGGCTGTGGAGCAGAAGAAAAAGAACCCCTGGGGTTGGGTCTCCTTGGTTTTGGCCTTACTGCTCATTGCGGGCGTTGTCTGGTTTGTGGTCTTTAACAACAGCCAGCCTCAGGTGACCGATACCCCCAAGCCAACGGCGTCGGGAACGGTGTCTACGGTAAGCGCTTCGCCTACCCCCGGCACCGAAACAACGACTCAGCAAGACACCCGCGTTGAAATCACTTCTGCTGACTTTGAAGGCCGTGCCCTCGATGAGGTAGTCAACCAGCTGGCAGGAATGGGGTTCTCCACACGGACCACAGGTGTTACCTCCGACGCTGCGGTTGATACTGTACTCTCGGTATCACCAACCGGTAGTGTGAAAGTGGGCGAAACCATCACCGTTCAGTACTCTACAGGGCCCAAATCTGTGACCCTACCCAGTAATCTGGAGGGTACAAACTCGGAAGATGCAATCGCGGCGATTACCACCCTGGGTGTCAATGTTCAGATTCACTTTGAAGAGAGCAGTAGCGCCCAGGAAGGCACCGTGTTGCGCACTTCCCCCACCTCAAGCTCACGCGTTGAGGTCGGCAGCAGTGTTGATGTCTATGTGGCTAAGGCCCCGGCCAGCACCACAGCTTCCCCGAGCGCTTCAACCAGCGCCCCGTCAGATAATAACGATTCCGGGTCAAACTCATCGAGTGACACCGGAACCGGCAACTAGATTCCACCGGAAATGATAGGTGACTACATGGACCAGCAGGTTCCTGAAACTATCGATCAGCGTTACGAGGTTGGGGCCGTTATCGGCTCCGGCGCAATGGCAACTGTCTACGAAGCGGTTGATACTCGTCTGGGTCGAAAGGTTGCGCTGAAGGTTCTGCGGACTGAGCACGCTCAGGACGCTATTTTCCGTGCTCGCTTCCAGCGTGAAGCGGAGGCTGTTGCAGCTCTCAACCATCGCTCCATTGTGGCCGTGTACGATACCGGGGCTTTTGATATCCAGTCAGGAAGTAGCCAAGTATCAGTTCCTTTTATGGTGATGGAGCTTGTTCAGGGCACAACCCTGCATGAGGCAATCTCAAACGGTGACGTTGATCAGGCCCTGGCTCTTGCTTACGGTGTGCAGATTCTGGAGGCTTTGGAGTACAGCCACAGCGCCGGAATTATCCACCGCGATATCAAGCCAGCTAATGTGATGATTCTTCCGCAGACCGATGAGGATAAGCAGCTTGGGGAGCCCTCCCAGATCAAGGTGATGGACTTCGGTATCGCTCGCGCGGCTGAAGAGGCCAGTGACGCGATTACTAAGGCTAACACCGTCATGGGTACAGCACGTTATATCTCTCCTGAGCAGGCTCGCGGCCAGACAGCTGACGCCCGTAGCGATGTCTATTCTGCCGCCTGTGTGGTCTATGAGATGCTTGCAGGCTGCTCACCCTTTGATGCTCCCACGAATGTCGAGCTGGCGGGTAAGCACCTGAGTGAAGCCCCTCAGCCTCCCAGTACCTATGCTGCGGAAATTTCGCCAGCTTTGGATCAGGTTGTTCTCAAGGGCCTGAGCAAGAATCCAGCGGACCGCTACCAGAGCGCCGCAGAATTTGCTGAAGCTCTCAAGTCAACCGATGGGGCAACCGTTCCGTTTGATCTCCAGGACCCCACCGAGGCTACCGCCGCTTTTAGTGCCGCTGGCCTGGGCACTACCCTTGCGAGCGCGGCTGCTCTGCCTGATCATAAGCGTGAGACGGAGGAAGCCGGTCTTGGCAGCTTCTTTGACTCAGCGCAAGAAGAGTTCACCGATGAGGAGCTGTACGGGTACGGCTACGGCGAGGATGCCCTTAAGGCGCGTAAGAAGCGTCGTAGGAGTGCGTGGGGTAAGGCTCTTACCACTCTGCTAATTATCTTCCTTGCGGCCTTTGGTGTGGGCTCTGTGCTCTACTACCAGGCTGAGCTCAATAAGGTTCCTACGCATGTGATCCCGGCTGTTCAGGGCCAGACCAAGGAGGAAGCTGAGACTCAGCTTCGCAACCTCAACTATGTTCTTAAGTTTGAGGAGGAGCATTCTGACAGTATCCCGAAGGGTTCTGTTATTAAGACTTCTCCTGTGACCGGGCTTGAGGCTGAGGAAGGTACCGAGATTGTGGTTACGGTGTCTTCTGGTCCTTCGGTTCTGATGATTCCCGGTAATTTGGAGGGCCAGAGTGAGCAGTATGTCCGTGAGACTCTGACGGCCGCTGGCTTTGTTCCTGGCCGTACAACTACAGTCAATAGCCCGACTATTCCTGCTGGCATGGTTATTGGGGTTACTCCTGAGTCTGGTGCGCAGGCCGATGCTGGGTCAACCGTTGATATTATTCTGTCGAATGGCAAGGTAGAGGTTCCTAGCCTGGTTGGTTTGAGCAGGGATGCGGCTATTGCGGCTCTTACTTCTGCCGATACGCTTCTGAGCACCAACATTGAAACCGTCACGACGTCTGCTCAGCCTGCGGGTACCGTTGTGTCGCAGAGTGCGGCGCCTGGCACGCTGGTGGAGCAGGGCTCAACGATTACTATCCGTGTTGCAGTTGCTCCGGCACCTACGGTTGCGCCTGCGCCTACGGCTGCTGCAACTAGCCAGCCTGCTGCAACTACTCAGCCTGCTGCGTCACCGTCGCCTAGCTCTTCGAGTGCAGCTCCAAGGCCTGCGCCTAGCACTAGTAGTAGCAATAAGGACAAAGAGTAAGCCAGAGGGTCTATATCAGTAAGAAGCCTCCCTCCCCAGTTGCGGGGAGGGAGGCTTACTGATATGAGCTGGGTGTATTAGGCGTTGCCTTCGATAAGGGGTGAGAGGGCTGCTCCCTTGGCGGCGGCGCCTTCTAGTCCTACTTCTTCGAGCCAGTTACCCAGCATGAGGTAGCCGCCTTCAGTGAGCACGGATTCGGGGTGGAACTGGACACCGTGCATGGGTGCTTGCTTGTGGCGTAGGCCCATGATGATTCCCTTATCGGTACTGGAGGTAACCTCGAGTTCCTGCGGCAGGGTATCGGGTTCTACAGCCAGGGAGTGGTAGCGGGTAGCGGTAAAGGAGCTGGGTAGGCCTTTGAAGACTGACTGGCCGGTGTGGACGAGTTGGGAGGTCTTGCCGTGCATTAGTTCGGGGGCGTGGCTGACAACTCCGCCGAAGGCTTCTGCGATCGCTTGATGCCCCAGACAGACCCCAAGGAGGGGTTTGTGTTCTTGGGCGGCCCAGGTGATGGTGTCGATGATGACTCCGGCTTCGGCGGGGGCACCGGGCCCGGGCGAGATAAGTAGACCGTCGTGCTCTTGGGCGAGGGTGATGGTTTGTTCGAGGGTGAGCTCGTCGTTGCGGATGACGGTGGTTTCGGCACCGAGTTGCTGGATATAGCCGACCAGGGTGAAGACAAAACTGTCGTAGTTATCGATAACGAGGATTTTGGTCATGGTGCGCCCTTTCGTGATGCTGCCTTGATTCTATCGCAGGCAGGTTTTGGCCTGCCGGGGTGGGGGGGTTAGTTCCCTATGGTCACCTCGGTGCCGAAGGGGCTGTAATGAGCAAGGTAGGGGAAGACGTATTCCATGAGCCCGTAAACGGCCAAGCAGATGAGCGCGATGGCAGTGATGATACGGACCCAGAGGGGGCCGGGCAGGTGGCGGAAAATCCAGGCGTACATGGTGGTGTGTCTTTCGGGTCAGTTTTTAGGAGCCGGCAACAGAGGCGATTTCGGCGGGGGGTCCGGCCTGGTTGGGTTGCCAGCTGACGAATTCTGCGTGGACGATGTAGCGTTCGGTGCTGCCGTAGCGCGGGTGGCAGCTGGTGAGGGTGAGGAGGCGGCGGGTGGCTTCTTCGACGGGGGCTTCTAGCTGGTCTGGGTTGGGGGCTATAACCTCTACCTGGCTGGGGAGGACGATCTGTGACTGGTAGACCCGGTAGGTGTAGTAGCCTTCGGCAGTACGGATATAGATGTTGTCTCCGGTTTGGAGTTGGTCGATGTGGTCAAGAACAGCACCGTTGGTTTGCCGGTGCCCTGCGAGGGCGAAGTTTCCGTAGGCCCCGAGCGCCTGGCTTTCGGGGTAGTGCCCTAGTCCGAGAGTGTCGAGCACGTCGCTGCCTACTCCCTCTGCCAGGGGGCGGGTATAGTCGGCACCCAGCCTAGGGATATAGACCACTCCGTAAGCTTGTCCATAGCTGGGAGATAGGGTGAGCGTCGGGTTGGCTGGGTCGTAGGCGGGTATTTCTGCTGTTTTGGCGGAGTCTGGTGTAGTGGTCGGGTTGAATTCTTGAATTAGCCCTTGGACGGTATCGCCCTGGATCCGGTTGGCGGCCAGGTTGGTCCACCAGAGTTGCCAGGCCACGAAGAGAAGCAAGATGAGTCCGAGGGTAATAAGGAGCTCACCCACGACCGAGAGTGTCAGTTGCAGCGGGGTACCTTGAGCTGCCGCTTGGGGGCGGGGTGACGTTTGGGGTGCTGACTTTGAAGTCAAGGTTGTACCTCGGCAGGTCGAAAGGGGTGTACCGTTACAATGTTAGAACTTTTTATGGTGCTAGAGCTAAAATCGTTGTGACCGTACTTTATTGTCAACTGCTGGGGCACCCCCTACTGGAGGAAATGTGGCTGAGTCTAAGTCAATCCGCGATGAGGATCTTGAAGAGGCGGAGCTTCGCCGCATCGCTGAGTCTATGTATAGCGATGAGGAGTTTCCCTCACCTACGCCGCTCTGGTACCGGGTGATTATGTTCTCCCTGATTATTCTGGGTGTGCTGTGGATTATCGTTTTCTATATCACCCAGTCTCTGTACCCTGTTCCGGGTATCGGCAACTGGAATATTGGTATCGGTATCGGGCTGATGATGATTGGCCTAATGATGACGACTCGCTGGCGTTAGGTTGAGCGTGGCTGATAAGAAACCTGAGGTCACGAATCCCGCTAATCTTGCCCCTGTTGACCCGAACGAGCCCTTAGATGAGCGCCCCGATATAAGGGCTGCTCGATTTGAGACTAAGTTGCGGCGTTGGGCGCTCTTTGGCGTGGTAGCCGCTATCGCTCTTTATTTTGCCTGGCAGGCTGTAACCGGCTCTTAGCGCCTGGCTTAGAAAACAGGTTTAGAAGAACTCCGTTTCTGCCCTGAGAGGGCGGGGCGGAGTTTTTCTGTGCATACTAAAAAGGCCTGCTCTCCGCTACCTTACGGTAGCAGAGGGCAGGACCACATGACACACAGTGTTCTCGTCGACGCTCTTGTGCCGGGAGTCTTTAGGACTCGGGGGCGATGAAGGCGACATCCAGGTTGATGACCACCTTATCGGAAACAAGCACTCCGCCAGCTTCTACAGCGGCGTTCCAGGTAATACCGAAGTCCTTGCGGGAGATGGTGGTGGTTACCGAAGCACCAGCGCGGGTGGCACCGAAGGCGTCAACAACGGCACCGGTGAATTCGCCGGTGAAGGTGACAGGGCGGGTCTCACCCTTGATGGTGAGATTGCCAGCGATGGTGAGGTCTTGACCGTCAAGCTCAAAGGAAGTGGAGGTGAAGGTCATCTCGGGGTGGTTTTCTGCGTCGAAGAAGTCAGCGCCGCGCAGGTGGCCGTCGCGGTCTGCGTTACCGGTGCTAACGGAGTCCATGCCTACGGTAGCTTCTACGGTTGATTCTGCAATGTTTTCAGCGATGGTGAGCTCTGCTTCAACCTGGCTAAAGCTGCCGCGCACCTTGGTGATACCTGCGTGGCGGACGGTGAAACCGACTTCTGAATGGGTTGCATCGTAGTTCCATGTGCCGGTGGTCAGTTCTGCCATGATTTTCTCCTTGTCTAGGTGTTTTCTTTCAACACCATTTACTTTACATGTAAAGTTTTAGGAATACAAAGCCACCGACTGCTTTAGACAGAAAATTTTTTACAGCAGCACTTCTACCTCAGAACACCCTCCCGAGAAGCCGCAGAATACACGCGCTCACCTAATCTCTCCAAGACAGGTGAACTAATCTTCCAGTGCTGCCAATAGAGGGGCACATCAACCGGCTCTGCAGCCAGCTCCACCAGCTCACCATTCTCCAGCTCACGAACACACTGAACCTCCGGAATGATCCCCCAGGCCATACCCGAAAGCACAGCTCTAACATAGTCCGGGGAGCTGGGCAGGTAGATAACAGGAGGGGTAAGTAATTCCTGCCGCCCCAATCCAAACCGGTCAAGGAGCAGTTCTTGCGCCGAAGCAAGGCCAAAATCCTTACGATCAAATTCCACAAGAGGGGCAAGGCCCAACTGTTCTACAGTAACTGCCGGGTAATCCGGGAAATGACGGTCAATATAGGCGCGCGAAGCCACTACCCGATAGCGCAGCACCCCGAGCCGCTCGACGGCACACCCTGGGATGGGTTCCGGGTTGGAGGTAAGCGCTGCCATTACCTCACCAGAACGCAAGAGGGCAGATGAGTGATATTCAGCTTCCCGGCGAACGTCGCAAAAGATCCGGTCCTCGGTAGCCAGCTCCCCCACCGCACTGAGAAACCAGGTAGCTAAAGAGTCTGCATTGACAGCCACAGCTACGCTCTGGGAACCTTCAGCGCCACCGAGTTCACGCATCATTTCGGTATGCAGGAACTCGCTCTGGCGCGCCACCCGCAAAACGCTCTGGCCCGCCTCGGTAGCAACAACAGGGTTAGTTCGCTTGAGAAGGACTTTACCGGCGAGCTGTTCCATAGCTTTCACACGCTGTGAAATAGCAGAAGCACTGACCCCAAGAATGTCTGCGGCGGCCTCAAAGGTCCCATATTCAATGACGGTGACAAAGGTTTGTAGCTGGTCGGTAGTAAAACGTATCATAAGTAAATCTTATGCTATTTAATTTTCATTAGATGGCTTTATTGGTTGAGGTCACCTACGATGGGTTGCGTGGTAGCAGCAAATTTTTTAGCACCCGTGCTTATGGGGTTGGGGACGTCCCTCTCTCTCATTGTGGCTATTGGGGCGCAGAATGCCTATATCCTCAAGCAGGGTATTATTGGCCGTTTTATCTGGCCTATCGCCCTGTTCTGCATTTTCTCTGATGCCCTGCTCATTGGGCTGGGCGTTCTTGGTATGGGTGCCCTGGCTGATTCTGCCGTATGGGTTCTTGAAGTTCTACGCTGGGGCGGTGGGCTCTTCCTAGTTGTCTATGGCCTTTTCGCTGCTCGGCGGGCTCTATGCCCTTCTATGCTGACAGTCACGAGCAAGGAATCAGGCCCGCAGACCCTGGCCAAGGCTCTGCTACTTGCTGCTGCCATGACCTACCTTAACCCTCACACCTACCTCGACACCATTGTATTTATCGGTGGTCTTGCGGCCCAGCAGGGAGATAGCCGCTGGTTCTTCTATGCCGGAGCTGTCGCGGGGAGCGTCCTTTGGTTCACCTTCTTAGCCTCCTGTAGCCGCTTTCTTCGCTCCGTCTTTGCTAACCCTAAGGCCTGGCGTGTACTCGATGCCGGTATTGCGGCACTCATGTTCTTCCTGGCCTACCAGATTATCTTTAGTGCGTAAAAATAGACATTCATGCTTGCCCTTTATGGGGGAACCAGAGGTTTCTAGCCTGCACCCTTGGTTACCGACTTTTCTACATTATGTGGCTCTTCTTCTGTTTCTAGGGGCACAGAGAACCAGCAGTAGCCTTCAGAAGAAGTAACCCTTTGGGCGCAGAGTAGGCGGTGGAGGGAACTTTATGATCGGCCAGATGTGCGGTGTTTTACCTTATTTTTTGAGCAGGCAGGAATTTGGGGCATGAAAAAGCGAGGGAGTCTAGAGCGTTAGCTCTAGACTCCCTCGCTGAATAACCAGGGGTTATTATT
>NZ_JBLXXS010000011.1:0-97306 GCF_048513555.1 Rothia sp. P5766
GGTTGTCTCAGAGTAGTTGCCTACGTTATCGACTGAGCGTACAAAGTAGCGAGCATCATCTGTGTGAGCAACCGAGTAGGAGGTGCCCTTAGTGACTGTAGCAATCACGCGATCGTTGCGCAGTACCTGGTAATCGGTGCGGCCAGCAGTGTTGCTGTCCCAGGTGAGCTGGTCGTTAGTTCCGTCTGAGGTGACCTGCAGGTTGCTAGGTGCAGCAGCTGCAGTAACATCCTGGGGAGTAAAGCGAGCGAAGCCCACCGTTGCTTGGGTACCGTTTGCGCCTCGGGAACGGGTGATATCCCCACCCACCCATAGGACACCGGTGGAATCGAGGAAGGAGGCCCAAACGCCATACCCTCTTGCCCCGGCAAGATCGGGTGCGAACTCTGGTAGCAGGTGACCAGACTGGGCATCAAAGGCGGCGATTAGCCGGATCCGGTGGATATTAGAGGAGGTTTCCCAAGGGGTGCTGTACTGCTGGCCTCCCTGATAAATCCAGTCACCACAGTGACAGGAGCCGTAGATAACGTTAGCCTGCGGGTCAAAGCTCAGATCTTGGAAGTCTCCACCCTTTTTGGCGATAGAGGATGAGCGTCGAGAAAGATCGGACTTATCGTATTGGGCAATGAGGTGCTCAGCACCACCGGCCCAGATGGAGTCCCCTACATCCTGAACATCAAACTGGAAGCCGTCGCTGGGGTAGGGGTTATCTGCCCGGTGGGACAAGGCCCAATTCCAGCTTTTAGCCAGGGTGCCCTCGGTGGTTTTTAGGTAGGCCAGCTTTCGAGAGGGCTGGCCGCTGACTGTGGTGAAGTAGCCAGCAAGGGCTACCCCGTCATCGCTGGCTGAGATGCCGTTAACGGTGCCGTTAGTGGCAGGGCGCCAGCTAATATCAACTGTCCCGTCGCTCAAGGAGAACCTGGCGGCGTTACGAGAATATGCGTAGCTGAGGCGGTTGGCACCCTTGACGTGAGTGAAAGAACCACCGATGTAAACATAATCGCCGTGAACTTCAATGGTTTTGACTACGGGAACTCCGGAGGCCAGCCTATTTTCAATATCCCAGTCTAGGGAGGTATCTGTTTGACCTGTAACCGGGTCTAAAATGACAAACCCGTTGGCTGGTTTTCCGTTGACTCGGCTGAACTCGCCACCTACGGCCAGCAGGTTATTGGGTAGGGCCGCCAAAGACTTGATTTGCCCGTTGAAGGTGGGGGTGAAGGTGCGGACTAATTCGGCTGTGTTGACGTCGTAGCCCGCGATGAAAGCCTGGTTAACGGTTTCGCCGTTGGCGCTGACAACATTCTTGAAGTCCCCTCCGGTAAAGACAGTGTTGCCGACCTGAGCAATGGCCTGGACTCGGGTGTTGAGTTCAGAGACAACACCGGTTCCTGAGTCTTCGGAGGTTCGCCAACGCATAGAAGCCGTGTAGCTGTTGGGCAGTTGACGGTTGGTCTCAGCGGGTAATCCGCTATCACCGATGGCCTTAAAACCCGCCGTGTTCTGAGTAATTCGGGGGCGGATAAAGACCTGGGTGAAGGCTATGGGCGGGGTGCCGTAGCTCGGTGACCAGAGGTAGGAGGTGGCTGATGAGCTACCCCACACACCGGCCTTGTAGGCAAAACCATTCTTCCACCCATAGGTTTTAGAGGTGGTGAAATCAAGAGTGTTGAAAGAACCCCAACTGCCTACGCTACCTAGTGAGGCAGGTGTGCTGTAGTTAGAACTGGTGAAGGGGGGATTCTCAAAACGAATGTCTGACCAGTTGGCTGTGGCGCGTAGGGCCCAACTCCACTTTTCTGTCTGTGATCGTTTGGCGTAGGTATTCTGCCAGCTACGACCATTCATGTCTGCTGCGCGACGGAAGCGGATTCCATCCTGTAAAGAATCAACTCTTTGTCCATTGAGAAGTTGATCCACTTTTTCTGATGAGAGCTGGACGGGGGTGAAGGCAGTTGAGCCTTCAGGCTGAGTATAGAGCTCAGAGGCATCGCCGCGACCGTAGTAGTCCTCAGCCCAGCCTTCTCGTCCTCGGCCGATGAGAACCCAGCCGCCGCCGTCTGTTTCCTGGTCACAGTAAAATTTTTCTGGGGCGTCCATGGAGGGGGTATAGAGCCAGTAGGTTCCTGACTTTGCTGTGGGGTCGTTTTGTTTGACCTCCCAGCAGGAGGCAGCGGCGGTTTCCGAAGACAGGCCGTTAGGGGCAAAATCATTGGTGGCTGTTGCTCCGGGGAGTAGGGAGACACCTAGGCCTAAGGCAAGAGCTCCTACTGAGATCTTGGTGATGAGTGATGGTTTTTTCATGTCTGTTAGCAATCTGCGTTATTGGGGAAATCTTGGGAGGCTATTTTCCAAGTCCCTTTGTCTTCGATCAGGGTAAAGATGTTCAGGGAGCGTGTGGCCTGGGCCGAGTTCATGAGGTTTCCGGAGGAGTCAAATACTTTGACTTGGGATGAATCAAGGCAGACTTCGAGAATCTTTGCTTTCTGGCCCTGATATTCGCCGTCGGCAATTTTGGGTGTACCGATGACCTTGGAGCTACCTTCTACATGCCAGCCACTCATTGCGTATTCGGTGGCAGTGGCAATGTACTGGTCGAGGGCGCTACCGGTGGTGATGGTTTCTAGCTGCGACATGGTTTCAGGAGAGACATAGGAGCTAGGCTCGGCCAGGGCCTTGTCGTCCTGTGCGGTTGAACCCTCGGGAGAGAGCTCTTCTGCTCCTGACACATCAAGGGGCGGGACCTTGGAGAGAGTCTCCTCAACCTGGTTGTAGAGCTCTTCGGTTTTCTTTACCTCGTCTGCATCCGACTTCGCTTCAGTGGCCTGGGCTAGAGCACTTGCTGCCTGGTTATTTTCGGGCAGAGCATCTTCCGAGCTATTTGAGCTAGCAGATGGCTGTGCCAAAGCAGAAGCGCTCCCGGGTGCGCTTGTAGCATTTCCTGAGGCCTTGGTGGCAGATGCCGTAGCTGAACTGCTGCCTGAAGTTTCAGGGGTGGTCATTGACCCGCAGGCCGTCAATCCCAAACTGGCTGCTAATGATGCGGTGAGGGCTATAGTCCGAAAGGGAGATATAGCGGGGAAAAAGGATAGAGAGGTCCCTAATGTGTTCATGTAGTCCCTTAAGATGGTGCGAAATAAGCTAGCGCCCCCGGGACTTGTGCGAGAAGATTTATAGGAAACCGGAGGTGAGCTAGATACTTCAATTTTATCGGTATAACCCCTGTAAAAAATCAGGTTACTTGGTAGTAACTTGTGGGGACAAGGCAATAAATTCCTCACCAGGGAATCTATCTAAAGTATGTCAATGCTGGGGATAAAATCCCCAAATGTGGGGGCAAGAGTTACTGCCTGCTGAGACCCCTTCAATGGCCCACATCACCCTACCTTGGCAGGGGGCCGCCTATGGGATAATGGGGGCTGCACTAGAGGTCTGATCGATGGAGCGAACATGTCATTGCGTGGTATCACCGCCGCCCTGAGCCAGGAACCGAGTTATCGGGCTATTAGCAATCAGGCTTTTGCAAGCCCATCATCACGTGTTGATGAGTTCATCATCGGTGCTCCCGATGGAGCCCGCCCCTTTGTGCTAGCGGGTTTGGCTGACCAACTGAGTGCCTCCGCACCAGAAGCTACTCAGCCTGTCCTGCTCGCAATTACAGCCACCGATCGAGAAGCTGAAGACACCGCAACAGCTCTTGGCGCTCTGGTAGAGCCCGGGGCAGTCCAGCTCTTTCCTGCATGGGAAACCCTGCCCCATGAACGGCTCTCACCCCGAAGCGATACCGTAGGGCAAAGGCTCTCCGTTTTGCGTGCGCTCGATCAAGGAGGCCCTCAGGCCCCCCGTATCGTGGTGGCACCCATTCGCTCGGTCCTCCAGCCGCTGGTTGCTGGTCTTGAAAAGATGCGCCCGGTTTATCTCAAGCTAGGCCAAGAACAAGACTTCGATGAGCTCATCAAAACCCTGGCAAACGCCGCCTATTCACGGGTTGACTTAGTCTCTAAGCGAGGAGAGTTCGCTGTTCGAGGCGGAATCATCGACATCTTTTCCCCTACTGCCGCCCATCCCGTACGCGTCGAATTCTTCGGCGATGAAGTGGAGAGCATCCGTTACTTCTCGATAGCTGACCAACGAACCCTCCCCGGACAGGAGCACCCCCAAGAACTTGTGGCACCACCCTGCCGTGAACTGCTTATAACCCCGGCGGTTATGAGCAAAGCAGCCCGTCTCAAAGCCGATTTCCCGGGGGCAGCCGCCATGCTTGAAAAAATTGCAGGCGGTATTTACGTAGAGGGTATGGAGTCCCTCATCCCCTTACTGGTTGACGACATGGTGACCCTGCTCGATCACCTGCCTGCTGGCTCCCTGCCCCTTGTTTTCGAACCTGAGCGGGTGCGCTCGCGAGCCCACGACCTGGTAGCAACCAACGAAGAGTTCCTCCTTGCTGCCTGGGACTCAGCTACCGAAACCTCCCAGGCTCCTATTGACCTGACTGACCGCAGCCCCCAGGAGCTGAGCCAAGGTGGATTCAGGACCGTTGCCTCAATCCGTGATGAAGCCCTTGCCCGAGGCTTTGGCTGGTGGGCCATGACTGCACTGGGTGTAGATGATGCGGTCGATGACGGCATTGACTCCGTTCAGCTTGCTGCACGTGCCCCGCACACCTACGCGGGCAACGTCAACGAACTGCTCACCGAGGTCGGTAAGAAGATTAAGGCCGGCTGGCGGATCACCGTCGTGACGGACGGCCCCGGCCCGCTAGCCCGCTTACTCGACCTCTTCCAGCAGGCTGAGATTCCGGCATCACGCGTCCAAGACCTGACCAATCCACCCGAGCCCGGCCTGATCGAGATGACAACCGCTAGCATGGGGCGCGGCTTCATGATGGACACCGAGCGGCTCGGTCTGCTCACCGAGGCGGATATCTTGGGCCGTACCAGCCCCTACGCTACCCGCGATTTGCGCAGTGGCAAGCTACCGGTGCGCCGCCGAAAGAACGCGGTAGATCCCATGTCTTTGAGTGCGGGGGACTACGTAGTGCATGAACAACACGGTATCGGTCAGTTCGTGGAGCTGATTCAGCGCCCCATTGCCGGGGCCACAGTCACCCCGGGCCAGCCCAAGCCTATGAAAGAGTACCTGGTACTGGAGTATGCCCCCTCTAAGCGGGGTGGCCCCAAGGACAGGCTCTTTGTGCCCAGCGACCAGCTGGACCAGGTCTCTAACTATGTGGGCGGTGACGCTCCGGTACTCTCTAAAATGGGCGGTTCCGACTGGGCCAAGACTAAGTCAAAGGCCCGCAAAGCGGTCAAGGAAATCGCCGCTGATCTCATTAAACTGTATTCTGCCCGCCAGGCCTCGCGCGGTCATGCCTTTGGGCCCGACACCCCCTGGCAGAGTGAACTGGAAGAAGCCTTCCCCTATAACGAGACACCCGACCAGCTCTCGGCTATCAACGAGGTCAAGGCCGACATGGAGAAAGAAATCCCCATGGACCGCCTGATCTCGGGGGATGTGGGCTACGGCAAGACCGAAATCGCTGTGCGTGCCGCCTTCAAAGCCGTTCAAGATGGCAAGCAGGTGGCAGTTCTGGTCCCCACCACCTTGCTGGCCCAGCAACACTACGAGACTTTCACCGAGCGCTTCTCCGGCTTCCCCGTCTCTATCAAGGTGCTCTCCCGCTTCCAAAAAGCTAAAGAATCTGCCGAAACCATCGAGGGAATCAAGCACGGCTCCGTCGATCTTGTGGTGGGCACCCACCGGATTCTGTCCGAGTCCATCGAATGGAAGGACCTGGGCCTGGTTATTATTGACGAGGAACAGCGCTTCGGAGTGGAGCATAAGGAAAAGCTCAAAACCATGCGTACCAACGTGGACGTGCTAGCCATGAGTGCCACCCCCATTCCTCGCACTCTGGAGATGTCACTGACCGGTATCCGGGAGACCTCCACCCTGGCCACCCCGCCTGAGGAACGCCACCCGGTTCTCACCTTTGTTGGCCCCAAGACCGATCAACAGGTAACCGCCGCTATCCGCCGGGAGCTCATGCGCGAAGGCCAGGTCTTTGTGGTCCATAACCGGGTCGCCACTATCGAAGAAACTGCCAACGAGATTCAGAAACTGGTGCCCGAAGCCCGTATTGCCGTTGCGCACGGGCGCATGAGCGAGTCCCGGCTGGAAAAAATCATTGTGGACTTCTGGGAAAAGAAGTTCGATGTGCTCGTCTCAACTACCATTGTGGAGACCGGCCTGGATATCTCCAACGCCAATACCCTGATTGTGGACCAAGCCCAGAACTACGGGTTGTCCCAGCTTCACCAGTTGCGCGGGCGTGTAGGCCGTGGCCGCGAACGCGCCTACGCCTACTTCCTCTACCCGGTAGAGAAGATGCTGAGCGAGGTCGCCCATGAGCGCCTTAAAGCTGTTGCTACCCATAACGAGCTGGGCGCGGGTATGCGCCTTGCCATGAAAGACCTTGAGATTCGCGGGGCTGGTAACCTGCTCGGTGGTGAACAGTCAGGGCATATTGCAGGTGTTGGCTTTGACCTCTACCTGCGCCTGGTGGGGGAGGCCGTAGCCTCCTTCCAACACGGAGATAAAGAAGAAACACCCGCCGACATCAAGGTGGACCTACCCGTCAACGCTCACATGCCCCACGACTACGTTTCCTCCGAACGCCTGCGTCTTTCTGCCTACCGTCAGATTGCTCAGGCTCAGACCGCTGAGGAACTGGGCGAAGCCCGGGAAGAACTCATTGACCGTTACGGCCAGCCCCCGGCCCCCGTGGAGAATCTCTTTAAAGTTGCCTCTCTACGCCACCGTGCTCGGGCTGTGGGTCTGGAGGAAATCGTCGCTATGGGACCCAAGATACGGTTTTTCCCGGTCAATGACCTGCCAGAGTCCCGCCAGATGCGCCTAGAGCGTATGTACCCCGGCTCAACCTACCGGCAGATTCCCGGTACAGAGAACTGGCAGATTCTTGTTCCCCGCCCCAAGACAGCCCGGCTTGGTGGCAAAGACCTGGTAGATGAAGCCATCGTGGAGTGGACTGAGCAGTTTATCCACGCCATCTTTGAGGCAGGTACGGCTTAACCCCTAGCTGGGGCAGCTGTAATAAAAGGGGCTGGCCCACCATGACGGTGGGCCAGCCCCTTTTGCCTTGCCTTGTGCTAGCCGAACCTACTTAAGGAAGAGGTCGCTACCGCCGGTGTGCACGCGCTCATTGGTCTTAGAGGGAAGAATCCAAAGCGGAACCATGAAGGTTACACCGTAGAGAATAACGGCAACCATCCACCAGACCCAGCCGCCCTCGGGGTACATGCCCAGGGTATAAAGGCAGCCCAAGAGCATAACAAAGCAGAGAACAAAAAGGGCGATGTTTGAGCCAAGCTCCTTGGTGCCGGAGTACTGGGGGGCGCCGCTCCGCTTGCGATTACCAGATTCCAGGCCCAACGATTCAACGTTGGACCGCTTCTCGGCTTCTTGCTGCTCAGTGGCATTATCCATGAGAAATCCTTTAGTGGGATGTGTGTGCTTTTATAGATAGTATAGGTGTTCAGCTAGAGGTTTGCACCCCTACGGGGCCCCGCGCTTTTAGTAGGCCCCAGGTGTTTCCTGCCCCGCTTCAATGATAGCGATACCCTGAGAAGCACCGATACGGGTAGCGCCAGCCTCAATCATGGCCAGCGCATCTTGGCGGGTGCGCACACCGCCAGAAGCCTTAACACCCAGGTCGGGGCCAACGGTCTTGCGCATGAGGGCAATGTCTTCAAGGGTGGCACCCGACGCTGAGTAGCCGGTGGAGGTCTTCACAAAGTCAGCACCTGCCTCAACAGAAGCCTGGCAAGCCAGAACCTTCTGCTCATCGGTGAGCTCAGAGGTTTCAATGATGACCTTAAGCTGGGCGCCACCTGCGTGGACGGCATCGGCTACAGCCTTAATATCTGCAACCAGGGCCTCCTTCTTGCCGGCCTTGGCATCGGCAATGTTGATGACCATATCTACCTCAGCGGCACCTGCCTCAACTGCGGTTTTAGCCTCAAAAGCCTTAACCACGGTGGCGGAAGCGCCGAAGGGGAAGCCCACTACAACGCAGGGAAGGGACTGAGAGCCGGCTAGCTCTTCAGCCAGGACCGGTGCCCAAACGGGGTTAGCGCAGACGCTGGCGAAGCCGTAGCGCTTGGCTTCGGAACAGAGCCGGCGGACGTCCTCTTCGGAGGCGCTGGGAGCCAAAATGGTGTGGTCAATCATGGCGGCCAGCTCGGCCTGGGTAAGTTCAAGAGTCATGGTTTCTCCTTGCAACGTGGGCTTAGAGGCCCAGCGCGATTTTCATATCTTCGGTAATGCGGGCAAGCCGGTCTGCGGCTATCGAACGGGCCTCTGCTACGGATTCGGTAACGGGCACACGGACTTCAAGGTAGCACTTGAGCTTGGGCTCGGTGCCAGAGGGGCGCACAATGACGCGCGATGAGTCTTCGGTATAGAAGCGCATGCCGTCGGTCGGGGGCAGAGCCTCGCTACCCTGGGTCAGGTCATCACTGACAGTCACCGGCGAACCTGCCAAGTCCTGAGGAGGCGCGGTGCGCAGGCGCTTCATCATGGCCGGAATTTGGGCTAAATCATCAACGCGCACCGAAAGCTGGTCGGTAGCGTAGACACCGTGTTCACGGGCGATCTCATCGAGAAGCGCGGGGAAAGAAGAAGCAGCATCCTTGAGTTCCTGGGCGTAGTCGGCCATGACCAGGGCGGCAGAGATGCCGTCCTTATCGCGGACCTGGGCATGATCGACGCAGTAGCCCAGGGCTTCTTCGTAGCCAAAGGTTAGGTCCTCAACACGGGCAATCCACTTGAAGCCGGTGAGGGTTTCAACGTGCTTGACTCCCGCGGCGCGGGCCAGGGCGCCCATCTGGCGGGAGGAGACAATCGAGTTAGCAAAGGTTGCCTGTGCCGGATTGGTCAGCTGAGCCAGCAGACGAGAGGCCAAAATAGTGCCTGTTTCGTCCCCGCGGAGCATACGCCAGGTGCCCTCTTGCCTGATGGCAAAGGCGGCGCGGTCAGCGTCTGGGTCGTTAGCGATAATCAGGTCGGCATCAATGTGCTGGGCAAGGGCCATCGCTAGGTCCAGGGCGCCGGGCTCTTCTGGGTTGGGGAAGGCCACGGTCGAGAAGTTAGGGTCCGGGTCAGCCTGCTCAGGGACCAGAGTGACATTCTTAAAACCGGCCTGGTTCAGCACAGCAAGAGCGGTCTTGCCGCCCACGCCGTGCATGGGGGTCAGAACAATCTTGAGGTCCCGTTCTTTGGTTTCCACCAGGGGAGTGACCCTGTTGATGTAGTCGGTGGCAAGGCTTGCGGGGAGTACATTCCAGCCCTCAGCAGCCAGCACAGGGGCTTCAACCGCCGCGATGGAGGCGGCAATATCACCGTCATAGGGCGGAATAATCTGGGCACCGCGCGCACCGGGTTCAACGGCGGCCCCACCGAGGTAGACCTTATAGCCGTTATCGTTGGGCGGGTTGTGGGAAGCCGTGACCATGACCCCTATTTCTGCCCCGTATTCGCGGGTGGCCCAGGCTGTAACAGGGGTGGGCAGGGCGCTGGGCATGAGGTGGGTCTCGATGCCTGCGGCGGTGAAGATAGCGGCGGTATCGGTGGCAAAGATATCGGAGTTCTTACGGGCATCAAAGCCCACGACGGCCGAAATCTTCTCCCAGCCCTCCGCCCGTGCTCGTGCTACCGCGTAGTTAGCTAGCCCCTGGGCAGCCCGCTGAACAACCACACGGTTCATACGCATGGGACCTGCCCCCAGCTCAGCACGTAGACCAGCGGTACCGAACTGTAGAGTCCCGCTAAAGCGGTCTGCCAGGTCAGCGGCAGCATCTTGGCTGCCGGCCTCTACCTGCGCAATGATGCCCTCAAGCTGGCTTTTGGTCTCCGCGTCGGGGTCAAGAGCTACCCAGGCGCGGGCTTGCTCAAGAAGCTGGTTAATATCTGGGGTCATGTGTGTTCTCCAAGGTGAGAGGTGTCAAGCCCCGGCAGAAAGTATGCCGGGGCCGGTGATGGGATAAGCCCGGGTTTAGAGGGCCGCAATAATATCTGCCAGCAGGCGCGAGATGCGGGGGCCAGCGGCCTGGCCAGCCTCAATAACCTCAGCGTGGCTCAGAGGGGTCTCCTGGATACCTGCGGCCAGATTGGTAACCAGTGAGATACCAAAGACTTCAAGGCCTGCGGCGCGGGCGGCAATGGCTTCAAGAGCGGTGGACATACCCACCAGATCAGCACCTAGGACACCGGCCATGCCAACTTCGGAAGGAGTCTCGTAGTGGGGGCCAGGGAACTGCATGTAGACGCCTTCTTGCAGGCTGGGGTCAATACCTTTTGCCAGGTCGCGGATACGCGGTGAGTATAGGTCGGTCAAATCAACAAAGTGGGCACCGGTGAGTGGAGACGCTGAGGTGAAGTTGATGTGATCGGCAATCAGCACAGGCTCACCGGCTGAGTAGGCCGGATTGAGGCCACCGCAGCCGTTGGTCAGAATCATGGTCCGGGCACCGGTTGCAGCAGCGGTACGAACACCATGGACCACGGCTTCAACACCGCGCCCCTCGTAGTAGTGGGTGCGGGCACCGATGACCAGGGCACGTTGACCGCCGGGGGTCAAAATTGAGGTAATGGTCCCGGGGTGGCCAACCACGGCGGCCTTGTGAAAGCCCGGAACCTCATCGGCGGAGAGGACGTGGGTTGCCTCACCAATCAGGGAGGCGGCTTGAGCCCAGCCTGACCCGAGCGTCAGTGCCAGATCATGCTTTTCTACACCGGTTTTCTCGGCAATAAAGTCAGCTGCTTCGCGGGCGCGAACAAGCGCCGGGTGCGAGGGGTCAGCGGTGGATACGGAGGAAATATTTGAATCATTCAACACCCTATCTACGGTACCAAACCCGCCCGCCACCCACCTATATCTGCGAGCACAAAAGAAGTAGCCTTACCCGGTAAGCAGTGAACACTCAGCGGGCTACCGCAACCGCCTGCACCTCTTAAGTTGAGGGTTCCTGCGATGTAGGACACAATATAAGGTGTGACTCTAAAAACAGACTACGCATCACACAAACTCGTCATTCTTGGTGGAGGCCCCGGTGGTTACGAGGCTGCCCTGGTAGCCGCAAGCCACGGTGCCGATGTAACACTGATTGAAGACAAAGGTATGGGCGGTTCGGCCGTTCTTACCGACGTTGTGCCATCCAAAACACTGATTGCAAGCGCAGATGCTCGCAACCGCTTCGGTAAGGCCCAAGAACTAGCTATCTCGGTGGGGGAGGACGACTCTCCGCCCCCTATCTCGGTTGACCTGGCAAAGGTCAATGAGCGGCTACTTGCTCTGGCCCACCAGCAGTCCCAGGACATCAAACGAACCCTGGAACGTAGTGGGGTCAAGATTATCCATGGGAGGGGTAAGCTCGTTGACAAGCACACCATTGAAGTCACCGACAAGACCGGCCTGGTCTATGAGCTTGCAGCAGATTTTATCCTCCTTGCAGTAGGAACTCACCCCCGTGAGCTACCCACTGCCCAGCCAGATGGTAAGCGAATCCTTAACTGGACCCAGCTTTACCAGCTTGAAAAGCTCCCCGAAGAGCTAATCGTTGTTGGCTCTGGTGTCACCGGTGCTGAGTTCGCTTCAGCCTACAAGGGCCTGGGCTCATCGGTTACACTGATCTCCTCGCGTGACCAGGTTCTTCCCGGCGAAGACCAAGACGCCGCAACCGTTCTTGAAAATGTTTTTGAACGCCGCGGCGTCCGAGTTATGCCGCGTTCGCGGGCCGACGCCGCCTGCTACAACGAGGCGGGGGACGGCGTTATCGTAACCCTGGGGGACGGGCGTAAGGTCTCTGGTTCCCACGTTTTGATCGCCGTGGGCTCGATCCCCAATACAGAGGACCTGGGCCTGGCTCAGGCAGGGGTTGAGGTCAACGAGACCGGGCACATCAACGTGGACCGCGTCTCTCGTACCAATATCTCCAATATCTACGCCGCCGGTGACTGCACAGGTGTTTACCCGCTGGCATCAGTTGCGGCTATGCAGGGCCGAGTAGCTGTGTCTCATATGATGGGGGACACCGTTAAGCCCTTGCGAACCCATCAGGTAGCGGCTAATATCTTCACCGCCCCCGAGATCGCCACTGTTGGCGTCAGCCAGCGCGAAATCGAGCAGGGCAAGTACCAGGCCGATATGGTCATGCTACCGTTGGCCACTAACCCGCGTGCCAAGATGATGGCTGTTGAGGATGGCTTCATCAAGATTTTTGCTCGCAAACATTCGGGCACCGTGATCGGTGGTGTTGTGGTTGGTCCGCGAGCCTCGGAGCTCATCTTCCCGCTGTCCTTGGCTGTGGATAAGAAGTTGCACGTCGATGATATTGCCGAGTGTTTCACGGTCTACCCCTCCTTGACCGGCTCTATCTCAGAAGCCGCCCGTCAGCTTCACACCAAATAAAAACCCATAGATATACCAAAAGCGCCGCCGGTCTTCCAGTGTGGGAAAGACCGGCGGCGCTCTGTGATGCTGGATTTTTATAGAACCTACTGGGTTCGCTCCATGGTAGTTAGGTTAACGTCCCTGGTCTCATGGGTAATAGCCATAAAGATTAGGGTGAGCAAGCTTGCACCGGCCAGGTAAAGCCCCACTGCGCCAACGCCGCCGTGGGCGTTGAGCCAAACCGCTGCGTAGGGGGTTAGCGCCGCGCCCAGGATGGAGGCCACGTTGTAGCTGATACCGCTAGCGGTATAGCGAACGTTGGTGGGGAAAAGCTCGGGCAGGTAGGCCGACATGGAACCAAAGGTCAGGCCCATCAGGGTCATTCCGATGGCCATGAAGAGGATAATACGCCCAATGTTAGCGTTGGACCCGGTACCAACACTGGCAGGGTCCATCAGGAAGCCGAAAGACATACCGAAGATCATGATGAAAGCGGTAATCACCAGCTGGGAGGAGCGGCGGCCATACTTATCTGCCAGCCAGCCCGATACAGGAACCATTGCGGCAAAGAAGAGAATGGTGATGATCTGGATAACCAGGAAGGTGCGATAGGCAATGCCCAGGCCGCCGTCTTCGATCTTGCCGATACCGAAGGAGAGGATCCAGGCGGTCATCAGGTAGAAGAGAACGTAGGTAGCCAGCATAATGAAAGTCCCCTGAATCATGGGCCACCTGGCAACACGGAAAGCTTCAGCCAGAGGGGTCTTAACCTTCTGTTCCTGCTCTAGTGCCTGCTTAAAGATCGGGGTTTCCTCCAGTTTGAAACGCACGTAGAGCCCAACCGCCACCATGATGATAGAAGCTATGAAGGGGATACGCCAGCCCCAGACCAGGAAGTCGTGGTTCAGACTGTCACCGGCCGCTAGGGAGGTGAAACCCATCGACAGGGTAAGAAGCAGCATGAAACCGTTAGCCAGAATAAAGCCAAACGGTGCCCCAAGCTGGGGCCACATAGCTGCGCGTGCACGCTTACCTTCTTGGGCGTACTCGGTGGCCAGCAGGGCCGCACCTGACCATTCACCGCCCAGGCCCAGGCCCTGGCAGAAGCGCAGGATAGTTAGCAGAGTAGGGGCCCACAGGCCAATCTGGTAGTAGGTGGGGAGCAGACCGATCAGGAAGGTTGCGATACCCATGGTCAGTAGCGCGCCCACCAGGGTGGCCTTGCGGCCTACCTTGTCGCCGAAGTGACCGAAGACGACAGAGCCAATTGGACGGGCAATAAAGGCGGCACCAAAAGTTGCCATAGAAGCTAGTAGCTTGGCGGTGTCATCGTTGCCGGTGAAGAAGAGTGCGGGGAAGACAGCTACAGCTGCGGTGGCATAGATGTAGAAGTCATAGAACTCAATGGTGGTACCAATCAGCGAGGCCAGAATGACCCGACTGCGGGGCACCGTGATATCTGCGGAGTCTCTACGAGGCCTAGTGGAGGTGGACATGGTTTTCTCTCGGGGTATATGGGTGTATGCCTACGGTTTTAATGTAAGACTCCGGTTCTCATTCTGAAACTTGTGTTTCATATTCTGAGAGCGCTATTCACTGGTGGCAAATAGACAGGGGCATACCCTACCTACCAGATAGCCCTTGGGCGGGTATCAGGCAGCGGGCATGCCCCGGCATAAACCTAGGGCAGGCTACCTATTTGATGGTTGCAACAAGGGCCCCAGCAGAAACGGTATCGCCTGCTTTGAGTTTGAGACCGGTTACCTTACCTGCCTTGTGCGCCGTAATGGGCTGTTCCATCTTCATGGCTTCAAGAACAACAATCAGATCACCCTCAGCGACCTTAGTGCCGTCCTTGACCGCCACCTTGACGATAGTGCCCTGCATGGGACTGGTCAGCTCATTGCTATTGGCCGGGCCGCTTGCGCCGCCACGAGCCGAACGGGACTTACGGGCCTTAGCCGCAGAGGCGGGCTTAGTACCGGTACCGGCTAAGGAGGGCATGGTAATTTCCATGCGCTTGCCGTTGACCTCAACGGTAATCTTCTGGCGCTCGTCCTCAGCCTCGGCCAGGGTAAGAGCACCATCGTAGGCGGGCAGATTATTCTTGAATTCGGTCTCAATCCAACGGGTGTGCACAGCAAAGGTGCCGCCCTCACCGGGAGCAAAAGCGGGGTCATTAAGAACGGCAGCGTGAAAGTTGGCGACCGTGGGCATACCCTCAATCACCAGTTCACCCAGCGCACGGCGGGCGCGCGCAAGAGCCTGGTCACGGTCAGCACCGGTCACAATGAGCTTGGCAATCATAGAGTCAAAGTTGCCACTGACGGTATCGCCGGCAATGACCCCGGAATCCCAGCGCACGCCAGGCCCCTGGGGCACAACCAGCCTGTCAATAGTGCCGGGGGAGGGCATGAAGCTCCGGCCGGCGTCCTCACCGTTGATACGGAACTCGAAGGAGTGGCCCCGCACCTGGGGGTCAACCGGGCTAATTTCTTCGCCGCGCGCAATCCGGAACTGCTCACGTACCAGGTCAATACCGGTGACTTCCTCAGAAACCGGGTGCTCCACCTGCAGGCGGGTGTTGACCTCCAAGAAGGAGATTGTACCGTCGGTACCCACTAAGAACTCGCAGGTACCCGCGCCCTGGTAGCCAGCCTCCCGCAAAATTGCCTTAGAAGCATCGTAGAGACGCTTGTTCTGATCATCGGTCAGGTAAGGAGCAGGTGCCTCTTCAACCAGCTTCTGGTTACGGCGCTGCAGTGAACAGTCGCGGGTGGAAACCACCACAACATTGCCGTGCGCATCGGCCAGGCACTGAGTTTCCACATGGCGTGGGGAATCCAAGAAACGCTCGATAAAACATTCACCGCGCCCAAAGGCCGCAAGGGCTTCGCGCACCGCTGAGTCGTAAAGCTCGCCAATGCCTTGGCGCTCGCGGGCAACCTTAATACCGCGTCCGCCACCACCAAAAGCTGCCTTAATGGCAACGGGCAGGCCGAACTCATCGGCAAAAGCCTCGACCTCAGCGGCGCTCTTGACCGGGTCCTTGGTTCCGGGAACCAGGGGCGCGCCGACCTTTTCCGCGATATGGCGGGCGGCTACCTTATCGCCCAGACGGTTAATAGATTCGGGGGAGGGCCCAATCCAGGTCAGACCGGCGTCAATGACCTGCTGGGCGAACTGGGCGTTTTCTGAGAGGAAGCCGTAGCCGGGGTGTACCGCATCGGCACCGGAGCGGCGGGCAACCTCAAGGAGTTTGTCCATGACCAGGTAGGACTCGGTAGCGGTGTTGCCGCCCAGGGCATAGGATTCATCGGCAAGCTGGACGTGCTGGGCCTGGCGGTCAGGGTCAGCGTAGACCGCTACGGTGGCGATTCCCTCGTCCTGAGCGGCGCGGATAACGCGCACAGCAATCTCACCACGGTTGGCAATGAGTACCTTACTGACGGGGCCGGTGTGGCGGCCTGCAACAGGGGTAAATTGCTGATCCTGGTTCTTGGTTTCAGTCACGTACAGCTCCTCGGTAGTTTTACCCCGCCTAGTGCAGCGCGCTGGCGGGTGAGGCGGTTTTTAGGCACGCTTACGATGGCAAGCAGAAAAAGCCGCATCTTGAAATTTATCGCGATTTTTTCCAAATGTCGGTGATTGAAACGCCTAGACTGCCCAGCATTGTACGCAGGGCATGGATTGAGAGTCCTACGACGGTGTGATATTCGCCCTCAATCCCACGAATAAAGGCGGCGCCGAAGCCGTCTATGGTGAAGGAACCTGCCACCCAGATGGGTTCTCCGGTGGCTACATACCGTTCAGCTTCTGCCGGGCTGAGCGTGTCAAAGTGGACGGTTGCGGTGCGGAGCTCGCTGGCTTCGGGCTGTTTCTGCTGGGTGCCTGTGCGGTTGTCGATGAGCCAGTGCCCCGTATGCAATAGCCCGCTCCGCCCGCTCATTGCGGTGATACGTTGAAGGGCTTGCTCAGCGGTGCCGGGCTTGCCGTAGGCCTGCCCGTCAAGCTCGAAGACGGAATCGCACCCCAGAACCAGGGCGCCGGCGGTTTCGGGGAGCGCTGCAACGGCCTGAGCTTTTGCCTTGGCCAGTAACTGGGCTGTCTGGGCGGGAGTAATCTCCCCCAGCCCCCGCGCGTAAGCCTGGTTTTGTGCTTGCGCTAGGGCGGCGTCCTCATCGACGTCACTGACCATGATCGTGAATTCAAGGCCGGCGTCTTCAAGGAGTTTTTTGCGAGCTGGGGAGGCTGAAGCCAGAATCAAGCGGGGCGAGTCTTGGCCGTTGTCATCGGTGCTGGTGGAGGTCTGCATATGACCAGTCTAGTGTCTTGTAGGAAAGAGACTTTGATAAGTGCATAAAACCCCGCTCTTTCTCTCCTAGCCCCGGTGAATAAGCTCGGAGTGAGGAGAGAAAGGGCGGGGTTATTCTTGCTCGGCTCTGGCTCAGGGCCTGGAACACCCAGGGCCTAGAAGAGGCCTGTCGGCTCAGGGCTGTAGGAGACCAGCAGGTTTTTGGTCTGCTGGTAGTGTTCAAGCATCATCAGATGGTTCTCCCGGCCAATACCGGATTTCTTGTACCCGCCAAAGGCTGCGTGCGCCGGGTAGTTGTGATAGTTATTGACCCAGACTCGACCGGCCTGGATCGCACGCCCAGCACGGTAGGCGGTGAACTGATCTCGGCTCCAAACCCCCGCGCCCAGACCGTAGTCGGTGTCATTGGCGATGCGAATAGCATCATCAAAATCGGTAAAACTGGTGGTTGCCAGCACAGGACCAAAAATTTCCTCACGGAAAATCCTCATATCGTTATTTCCAGCAAAGACGGTGGGCTGAATATACCAGCCCCCGGCCAAATCGCCACTCAGTTCACAGGCCTGGCCACCGACGAGGACCTCCGCGCCTTCCTCTTTACCCAGCTGCAGGTAGCCGGTAATCTTATCCCACTGCTCCCGCGATGCCTGAGCACCCACCATAGTCTCGGTATCGAGGGGGTTGCCCTGCTTCATAGCTTTGACCCGCTCAATTCCAGCTTCCACAAAGCTATCGTAAATGGGCTTCTGAATTAGGGCACGGGAAGGGCAGGTGCAAACCTCACCCTGGTTAAGGCCGAAGGAGGCAAACCCCTCCAGGGCCTTGCTGTAGAAAGAGTCCTCTTGGCTAGCCACATCGGCAAAGAAGATGTTAGGTGACTTACCACCCAGCTCAAGGGTGACCGGAATGATGTTCTCAGAGGCGGCTTTCATGATGATGGAGCCGGTGGTGGTTTCGCCGGTGAAGGCTATTTTGCGGATTCTCTTGTGCCCAGAAAGCGCAGCGCCGGCTTCAGCCCCAAAACCATTAACAATGTTGAGCACACCGGCCGGTAATACATCCTTCCAAAGGTCCGCGAGAAAGAGGATGGAGGCAGGTGTCTGCTCGGCCGGCTTGAGTACGATAGTGTTACCCGTTGCCAGGGCCGGGGCGATCTTCCAAATAGCCATAAGGATGGGGAAGTTCCAGGGGATAATTTGCCCTACGACTCCCAGGGGCTCATGAAAATGGTAGGCAACGGTGTCCTCGTCCAGCTGGGAGATACGGCCTTCCTGCGTTCGGATTGCCGAGGCGAAGTAGCGTAGCTGGTCGATGGCCAGGGGGATATCCGCGGCAAGGGTTTCGCGGACTGGTTTGCCGTTCTCCCAGGTCTCGGCTACAGCTATTTTCTCTAGATTATCCTCCATGATGCTCGCCAGCTTGAGCAGGAGGGTGGCTCGCTCTGTAGGTGAGCTCTTGCCCCAGGTCATAAAGGCTTTCTCGGCAGCATCGACGGCTTTATCAATATCCGCAGCGCTTCCTCGGGCAACCTCGGTGAAGGGTTTGCCGGTGACCGGGGAGTAGTCCTCAAAGTAGTCTCCTCCGGTTGGAGCTACCCACTGGCCCCCAATGAAGTGATCGTAGCGGGACTTAAAAGTAAGAAGTGAATCCTTGGATCCAGGTGCGGCATAGACAGTCATGGCTCTCCTTTGAGCTGGGTGAGGATTTACCCCCACGATGGGTAAGGTAAATCACAGTCTAGTACCGCAATGACTATAAAAGAAGAGGTCAAGGCCTCTCAACCAGGTCTAAAGCGCTGGCGGGCCACCGGCCTAACCGGTGGAGGCCTTGCCACATGCCCCGCACCGGTAAGAGTGCGGGGCATATGAGCTGTATTTAGGCTGCTAGTGCTCGGCGCAGGGTGTCAAGCCCTACTGAGCCCAGAAGGAGGGCGCGGGTATGGAAATCTCGGTCAGAGATACCGGCAGCTCGTGCCTGCTCCCGGAGCTGGAGCCAGACACGCTCACCTACCTTGTAGGAGGGAGCCTGGCCCGGCCAGCCCAGGTAGCGCAGGAACTCAAAGCGGCGCTGGCCCTCAGAGGTATCCAGGTTAGCTTCCAGGAAGGCGTAGCCGCGCTCCGCATCCCAGATACCCGGTTCAAGACCGAGTTCAGCTACCCAACGCTCAGGGATCTCAAACTGGCAGTGCAAACCAATGTCAAAGACCACCCGTGCCGCGCGCATGCGTTGGGCATCGAGCATACCCATCCGGTCACCGGAATCAGAAAGATAGCCCAGCTCATCCATCAGGCGCTCAGCGTAGAGAGCCCAGCCTTCGCCGTGACCGGAGACCCAGCAGGCACTGGCACGCCACTTGTTGAGGGCATCGGCCATAGCGGTTGCGTAAGCAACCTGTAGGTGGTGGCCGGGGACTCCCTCGTGGTAGACCGTCGAGGTCTCACGCCAGGTACCGAAGGTGTCCTCGCCCGCAGGAACAGACCACCACATACGCCCTGCCCGCTCAAAATCAGCGGACGGTCCGGTGTAGTAGATACCGCCCTCCTGAGTGGGGGCAATCATGCACTCAAGCTTGCGCAGGGGACCTTCAATGGTGAAGTGCTCACGGCTCAGGTAGTCGACTGCGGCGTCGGATAGTTTCTGCATCCAGGCCTGCAGAGCATCGGTTCCCTTGAGAGTTCGCTCGGGGTCCGCGTCAAGAAGTGCTTTGGCTTCTTCGATACTGGCCCCGGGTTTGATCTGCTCGGCAACCTGCTTCTGTGCCTCGATAATCCGGTCGAGTTCTTCCACACCCCAGGCGTAGGTTTCCTCAAGGTCCAGGGCGGTTCCCACAAATTTGCGGGAGTACAAGGCGTAGCGGTCACGGCCCACGGCATCCTGTTCAGGGGCTTCGGGGCGCAGAGTTTCTTTCAAATAGGTCAGGAACTTACCGTAACCGGCCTTGGCCGATTCTGCTCCGGACCGGGCCTGCTCAGCGTGTTCGGGGCAGGCATCCACGACTTCCTGAGCCAACGAATCAAAGAAACCGCCTTCAGAGACGTAAGCGCCCACCTGCTCGATAATGGTATCGACCTGGCGAACAGCAGAGACCTTACCTGCCTGACGAGCCTGTTCTAGGGTTTCTGTAAAACCAGAAATAGCGGCAGCAACATTGTGCAGACGCCCTGCGATGTGCCCCCAGTCCTCGGGAGTGGAGCGGTTCATCAAGTCAAAGGTGGCGCGAATTATTTGAACGGGGCAGGCGATGTTGTTGAGCTCCCAGCTGTCGAGGCCAGCTTCGTGCAGTTCGATCTCAAGGCCCAGGCGCTCGCGCATAGCATCGAGAGTGACAAGATCAATATCATCTGCTGGTTGGGCGCTATCAAGTGCGGCAAGGGTAGCCCGAACAGTAGCCACATATTCTTCGATACCCGCAGGGGAGTAGTCTGCGTACTCGGTTTCCCGGCCCTTATAGCCCTCAATGGTTGCGGCGGAAGGATCAAGTTCTAGGAGTTTCTCAAAGTGAGCGTTGGCGATCCGGTCAATCTGGGTTTCCGGGCGTTCGGTGCGGAAAATTTCAGGAAGTTCAGGGTGCATAGTCATACCTACCATTGTAGGCAGTATGACCTAGCTTTTATGGGAGCGGTCACAGGTAAAGGTTAGGTAACTTAGCTAGCTACCCTCACCATATGATGCTACTGGGGCCGCGCCCGTCTCCAAGACCCCGGCCCCGGTCGAAGCTTCACACCTAGCCGTTGGGTCTTATTCAGACGGCGTTGCCACAGCTCCAGCGCGGTTTCTTTGTGCGCATCAGCCTGCTGCTGAGCTGCGACAATCACGCTGGCAAGGGCTGCTAGTTCCTCCTCGGTTGGGTTGCCCTTAACCACAGAAAAAAGAGCGGGAGGCTCTTCGAGAGCACCCGGTGTATCGTGCTCTACTTTGGCAGGGGTAGAACGGGGTGCAGGCTCTTTCTTGCCGAAGCCCAGAAGGGAGAGCGGGTTAGCGGTTGCCATATCTACCTAAACCTTTACAGGGGAATGTTGCCGTGCTTCTTGGCGGGGGTTGCTGCCCGCTTATCGTGCAGAGCACGCAAGGCGCCTACAAGACGGACGCGGGTTTCGGAGGGCGCGATTACCTCGTCAATAAAGCCGAGCTCAGCCGCCTGGTAGGGGTTAAGCAGTTCTTCCTCGTACTTCTGAATCAGCTCAGCCCGTTTAGCCTCAATGTCGCCACCTTCTTGGGCAAGGGCAGCCAGCTCACGGCGGTAGAGAATATTAACGGCACCCTGGGCACCCATGACACCAATCTGGGCAGTGGGCCAGGCCAGGTTAATATCAGCGCCCAGCTTCTTGGAACCCATCACAATGTAGGCACCGCCGTAGGCCTTGCGGGTAATGACGGTAACCAGCGGAACCGTCGCCTCAGCGTAAGCGTAGAGTAGCTTAGCGCCGCGGCGGATGATTCCGTTGAACTCCTGGTCGGTACCGGGTAGGAAGCCGGGAACGTCAACAAAAGTGAGAATCGGGATGTTGAAGGCATCGCAGTTACGCACAAAGCGAGCGGCCTTCTCCGAAGCATTGATATCGAGGGTTCCCGCAAACTGCATGGGCTGGTTAGCCACAATGCCCACGGTCTTACCCTCAAGGCGGGCATAGCCAATCATCAGGTTGGGGGCATAAAGCGCCTGTAATTCAAAGAAGTGGCCGTCATCAACGACCGACTCAATCACAGCCCGCATATCGTAGGGCTGGTTGGCGGAATCGGGAATCAGCAAATCCAGGTCAAGGTCATCGACCGTAACCTGCGGCTCCTGGTCATGATCCAGCGGGAAAGGCTCGCTGAGATTATTAGAGGGCAGAAACTCTACCAGCTCACGCACAAAGTCAAAGGCGTCCTCTTCATCCTCAGCCAGGTAAGTGGAGGTACCGGTGACAGCATTGTGCTGGCGGGCACCACCCAGAGTCTCCATATCAACTTCTTCACCGGTCACAGTCTTAATTACATCGGGGCCGGTAATAAACATGTGGCTGGTCTTATCTACCATGACAATGTAATCAGTTAGAGCGGGGGAGTAAGCCGCACCGCCAGCGCAGGGACCCATGATGACCGAAATCTGGGGGATAACCCCCGAGGCCCGAACATTCATGCGGAAGATATCGGCAAACATAGCCAGCGAAGCCACGCCCTCCTGAATACGGGCGCCGCCACCGTCATTAATGCCGATAATGGGGCAACCATTTTTCAGGGCAAACTTCTGAACCTTAACAATCTTCTCGCCGTTGACCTGCGACAGTGAACCACCGTAGACAGTGAAGTCCTGAGAATAAACAGCAACCAGTCGCCCGTCAATAGTGCCATAGCCAGAAACCAAACCGTCACCGAGTGGCTTCTTCTTCTCCATACCAAAAGCGGTGGCGCGGTGCTTGGCTAGAGCATCAAACTCAACGAAAGAACCCTCATCCAGGAGCATCTCGATGCGCTCGCGAGCGGTCTGCTTGCCTCGCTCATGCTGGCGGTCGATAGGGCCTTGACCGGTAGGGGCTAGGGTCTGCTCGCGGCGGGCGTAGAAGTCCGCAATCTTACCGGCTGTGGTGGTCAGATCGGGGGCTTCGGAAGTGGAGTTCTCGCTCATGCTGGGCCTTCTCACGCGGGGGTTGGTAGGGCGGATGGGAACTGACCGGCGGTGGGGTCCTTCCTAATAACTATAGACTGCGCCGCTTGTGCCACCCAATTATTCTTGTGATTTTGAGGTCATTTTTTCTAAATAAGAGACGGGGCTAGAGCATCTGGCTATGTCATGAGACGTAGCTCTGCCCTAACCCCTCCCTGGAGATACTCAGTATTTACTGTATTTACTAACCGAGCTTGCCGATGACAGGGTTCCATTCGCGGACAGTGTGGCCGGTAACGGCGCCGCCGGAGTGCATGGGGTCAGCCGCAACAAGCTGGTCGAGCTCTTGGCGGTTCTGTACTTCAAAGATCAGCAGAGCGCCGGCGGGATCATCGACCAAGGGACCTGAGACGTAGAGCTTGCCCTGCTCATGGAGCTGGGCAAGGTATTGACGGTGGACGGGTCGGTGCTCAGCCTGAACTTCGGCGGAACCGTAAGAGTACTGGACTGCATAAACTGCCAAGGGAATAGCCTTTCATAGGGTGCATGGTGTAGCCAGTATCTCACCCCTCTTACGGCGGAAGCTACAAAAGCCGTAAAATGACGGGCAGAAGATACCCCAAGCTAGAAGGGCCCATCATGCACGCCAAACTCAGCGCAACTGAGCTTAACCTGACCGGGTACGACCGGGTTGAGGTGCTGACCAGGGTCGGGTCTACCAACGAATACGCCCGCAAGATTCTGGTAGGCGATGCGCTGACTCGGCGTAGCTACGGTGAACTTTCACTGGTGAGTACCTCAGACCAGAATGCAGGTAAGGGGCGTCTGGATAGGGTGTGGGTCGCTCCGCCCGGTGCAACCCTTGCAACGAGTTTTATGGTGCGCCCTCATGCCAACCCTGCCAATAAGGTAGCGCCTGATCAGTATCACTGGTTTACTTCGCTGGTGGCCTTGGCGGCTTGTGATGCCCTGGAGCAACTGTGTGGGCTAAGCCCCTCCATCAAGTGGCCCAATGACGTTTTGCTGGGAAACCGTAAGGTCTGCGGGGTTCTTGCTCAACTGGTCATAGAGCCAGAAGGGAACATCTCGGTAGTGGTGGGTATTGGTATGAACCTGAACGTCAACCAGGAACAGCTGCCGGTGCCCACTGCCACTAGCACTCTTGTTGCAACCGGACAGGAGGTCAATCTTAACCGCGCTCTCAACATCTTGGCCCAGCGGTTTGAACAGCACTATCGTGACTTTGCGGCGGCAGGCTTTGATGCTGGGATTGACAGGGGAGCAGGAACTCTGATTCAGAGACTCAAAGACGCCATGAGTACCCTGGGTTCCAGACTGACCATTCACCTTCCGGGGGAGGAGATTTTCCGAGGGGTCGGTGTAGACCTGACCGACCAAGGTCAACTGGTTGTTCGCTCAGCTACCGGTCAGGAACGCAGCTTCACTGTAGGTGATGTGGTGCATGTGCGACCTGAAGGATACGGTGCTGGAGCGTAAAGGGAGGTCTGTTCCCAATCACTTATACCTATATATACAGGGCTCTTTTCAGGGTGGGTTGAGGTATGTTTTCAGCTTTCCCCGATACACTCAAAGGCGATGAAACTACGCGGACCACTCAACCCAGATGAATACACGCTGACCGCTACGCGCGCTCACGGGATCGTGCTTGTGCGCCCTCTGTGCTATGTGCTGGTAGCCATGGCACTGTGGAGTTTTTCCTCGGCGCTAGGCTCGGTGCAGGCCTGGATCTCATACCCGGCCCTTATGGTGTCTCTGGTGCTGGCTGTGCTTGCCGTCAGGTACCTCGCAGCCTGGATTTTGACCAGTTACCTGCTGACCAGTGATCGGCTGGTCATTCGCCGGGGCTTATCTGCCAAGAAAGACATTTGCGTCCCCCTGTATGAAATTGAGAGGGTGAGCGTGGGGTACAAAGCTTTGATGGGGGTTGTGGCGGCGGCTCCTTTGACCGTGTATGGGCGTGGCATCAGCCATGTTTTGCGGGCTGTCCCTGATCCCGAGAGATTTAGTGCCCGTATCCGCACTGCTCAAGAAGAGTATCTAGAGCGCTAGCACCTTTGGGCGTCTAAGGGGTATCCCTTTTGACCAAGCGAGGCAGGAGTTGCCTTGGGTTTTTGCCTAAAAAGTCCTGTGATGAGCCCACATATGGCTGTAGGGTTTTTGAAAAAGTGACCGGGGGCATAGAATATGCAGGTAAATGAAACTCTACCCCTGCCGGTCGTAGCCCAAGTCACACCGATTTGGGTATTCTTGAAGAAGGCCCCTTGGGGTCCAGCTAGTAATAATGGCGAGGCACCGAGCTCAGGCCAGAGAGAAGAGAAGGAATACTCCAGTGGAGAAGTCAGCACCCGGTAGCGAAAGAGCCGAGGAAACCGGCAGTGCAAGCAGCCGGAGCAGGCGCCCCCATAATCGCGTCCAGAGTCTGCTCTACCGCAGTGACGAAGCCCGCCGGGGAGTGCTAGAGCTTGAGCGTGCTCTCTTGGGTGATAACCTGACCATGAAACGCCGGGAGGTGGCTGAAGAAGCCGGTGTTTCCCTGCTGACCGCCCGTAAAATTTGGCGGTCTTTGGGGCTCCCTAACCACAAGGATGATGACGAGCACTTCACGCACGCCGACAGCAAGGCGCTTAAGACGGTGAACTCTCTAGTGCAAGAAGGCCAGCTCTCCGAAGAGGCCGCTCTTTCCATTACCCGCTCGGTCGGGCAAATGATGGACCGCATGGTTGTCTGGCAGGTAGAGGCCCTGGTTGAAGACATGGTAATCCACGGGGGTCTGACCGATACACAAGCCCGGGGGGAACTGCTGAACCTGCTCCCGCGTCTGATTGAAGACCTCGAGGATATTACGGTCTATGGCTACCGTCGCATGCTTAACTCTGCGATTTTGCGCCTTGCTTTGCGCAACGAGGAAGACGGCGCACCACTGGCCGATAGTGATTTGCCCTTGGCGCGCGGTGTTGGCTTTGTTGACCTTGTTTCGTATACCTCTCTCTCGCGTGAGATGAACGAGCGCAAACTGGCTTCTCTGGTGAAGAACTTTGAGCAGCGATGCGCCGAAGTTATTGCTGTGGGGGGCGGGCGTATCATCAAAACCGTGGGCGATGAGGTCATGTACCTGGTAGAGTCCCCTGAAGATGGTGCTCGTATCGCCTTGGCGCTCTCAAAGCTCATTAGCGAAGACCCCCTGCTCCCCGAAGCTCGAGTGTCCTTTGTGTGGGGGCGGGTTCTGCCCCGTCTGGGCGATATCTACGGCCCCACTGTTAACCTGGCTTCTCGCCTGGTAGCTTTGACTGAGCCCGGAATTGTGCTCACCGATGCTTCAACCGCTGAGGCGCTTGAAGACGATAAACGATTTGTGCTGATCCCGCAGGGCGTACGTAACGTGCGCGGGTTCGGTAATGTTAGGCCCGTGGCAATAACCCCGGGCATAGGCAACGAACTGGAGATCGATTTCGAATGACCCCGGCCCCACAACTCACCGTATATGCGGGCAAGTCAACTGACGTAGGCCAGTACCGCGATAATAATGAAGACTCCGTGGTCGTTGCTGGCACTCTCTGCGTGGTAGCTGATGGAATGGGAGGGCACGAGAAAGGCGAGGTTGCTTCGCGCTTATGCACTCGTACTCTGGCCTATTCTCCAATCTTTAGTTTGCCCGGTGGCATGACCCCTGAAGAAGAAAAAGCCTTTGACTCCGAGGTCGCGAGTGAGGCTCTTTCTGGGGATGCAGGTAGCCGCCTGCTCCGCCGACGTCGTAAAGAAACTTCAGCGCTTAATCGTCAGATTCTCAAGACTCTAGACAAGATTAAAGGGATCATCGGGGAAGCCGATGAAGCCATTAAAGGTGCCCTGGACCTACGAGCAGGTACCACCGTGACCGGTGCCTGGCTCACCCATATAGGGGACCAGCAGATGTGGTTTATTTTCAATGTGGGTGACTCTCGCACCTACCGGCTGGTGCGCAGTGAAGACGTAGAAACCGAGGATGCTCTTTCTATCTCGAACGGCCCTGTCGACGGTTTGGAGCTTGAGCAGATTACTGTGGATCACTCCGAGGTTCAGTACCTGGTCGATACAGGCCAGATTACTGCTCTTGAGGCGCTGACACACCCCCGGCGCAACGTCATTACTCGTGCGCTGGGTACCGGTAACTACTGGGAACCTGATTTCTGGGTAATTCCTGCCCGCGAGGGGGATCGTCTGATGATGTGCTCCGATGGGCTTTCCGGCGAGCTGTCCCATAACTATATGGCGCGTGTCTTAGCTACCGTTGAGCACCCCCAAGATGCGGCGGATGTGCTTCAGATGGCGGCTCTGCGTGCTGGCGGACGTGACAACATCACGGTTGTGGTAGCCGATGCGATTACAACTGAGGATGCCCAAGCTCGTGCCGATGAGCTCAAGGAGCTAACTGAGAGCGCCGCCCAGCAGATTGTGACCGGTATTGACGGTTATGACTACCACCATACAACCACGACCGAAGAAGAGCAGTTCCACTCTGAGAAAGACCTACACCGTGAAATAAACGGCTAATGACAGAGCCCCACCTGCAGATGCAGGTGGGGCTTTTGCGTGGGGTTTGTTCCATATCTACGCCCGGTTTTCTTGGTCAAGCCCTCCTATAGGGCACAATGGAAGCGTGAGTGAAAATAAAGACTTAGCCTCTGTCGAAGAAACTGCCCTCGAGCTTCAAGCAAGCGGCGGTGAGCGCCAGCAGATTCCCACAGATATTCGTGAGCAGTATGACCAGCTTGTGGACCGGGTGCGTCAGGCGCGTCAAAGCTACTATGTGAACGATGCTCCTACCATCTCCGATGCTGCCTACGATACCCTCTACCGGGACCTTGAGAAGCTGGAAGCCCAGTATCCTGAGCTGGTAGCTAACGACTCACCGACCCAAGAGGTGGGAGGCGAAGCTTCAGCCGCCTTCGCCCCGGTAACCCACCTGGCCCGTATGTACTCTCTGGAAGATGTTTTCTCACTAGAAGAGTTGGGCGCTTGGTTGGACCGCGCTGAGGCTAATGCTCAGCAGATGACCGGGAAGACCCCGGCTTGGCTGACCGAGCTGAAAATTGATGGTCTGGCTGTCAACCTGCTCTACCGTCGGGGCAAGCTGGTTCGTGCCGCTACTCGCGGCGACGGTACCACGGGCGAAGACGTCACCCACAACGTACTGACTATCGCTTCTATCCCCACCCAATTAGCGGGGCAGGGCCACCCCGAAGAGCTGGAGATTCGCGGTGAGGTCTTTATTTCCTCGGCTGACTTCCGTTCATTGAATGAGCAGATGATTGCCCAGGGCAAGGCGCCGTTTGCTAATCCCCGCAATGCGGCGGCTGGTTCGCTACGTCAAAAAGATGCGGCCTTGACCGCCGAGCGCCCCCTGAGTATGTTTGTGCACGGTATTGGCTCGCGCACCGGGCTTGATATCAGCACCCAGTACGAGACCTACGACCAGCTCAAAGCCTGGGGTCTGCCGGTGAGCCCCTACTCCCAGCTGCTGACTGGCAGGGCCGAGATTCTCGATTTCATTGCCCAGTACGGCGATCAGCGCCACTCTCTGGTGCACGAGATTGATGGCATCGTCATTAAGGTCAATGATTTTTTTACCCAGGAGCGCCTGGGCTATACCTCACGGGTGCCTCGCTGGGCCGTTGCCTATAAGTATCCACCGGAGGAAGTCAACACCAAGCTACTTGATATTCGGGTCAACGTTGGGCGCACCGGGCGCGTCACTCCTTACGGTGTAATGGAGCCGGTAAAGGTTGCAGGCTCTACCGTTGAGATGGCTACCCTGCATAACCAGGATGTGGTGAAAGCTAAGGGGGTTCTGGTTGGCGATACCGTTGTGCTGCGCAAGGCTGGGGATGTCATCCCCGAAATCGTAGGCCCCGTTGTTGCGCTACGTGACGGTAGTGAGCGGGAGTTCGTGATGCCCACAGACTGCCCCTCATGTGGTCAGCCTCTTGCCCCGGCTAAGGACGGGGACGTCGATATTCGCTGTCTCAATGCTCGTTCATGCCCGGCTCAGCTAACCGAGCGCGTTAACCACCTGGCCGGGCGCGGTGCTTTTGATATTGAAGCCCTGGGGTACGAGGCCGCTCGAGCTTTGACCAGTCCTGCCGCTCCTGCCCAGGCACCACTGGTATCTGAAGCCTTCCTTTTTGACCTCACCGCCGAAGACTTAGCTGATGTTCGGATTGAGCGAGAGAAGAAGGTCAAGGGTGTTGCTACCGGTGCTACCGAACTTGTGCCTTATTTCTACACTCGTGGCACCGCCAAAAAGCCGAGCGCTCCCACTCGCAATACTGAAAAGCTCTTCGAGCAGCTTGAAAAGGCCAAGAGTCAGCCCTTGTGGAGGGTATTGGTTGCACTCTCTATCCGCCATGTTGGGCCCACTGCGGCTCGTGCCCTGGCCACAGAGTTCGGTTCAATGGATGCTATCAGGGCGGCCAGTGAAGAAGAGTTGGCGCATGTAGATGGGGTAGGGGCAATTATTGCTCGTTCCCTCATGGAATGGTTTGGTGAGGACTGGCATCTGGAGATCCTTGAGCGTTGGGCTGCTGCTGGGGTCCGCATGGAGGACGAACGAGACACCGCAATTGAGAGGACGCTGGAGGGCCTGACTATAGTGGTCACCGGTACTCTAGAGGGCTTTACCCGCGATAGCGCAAAGGAAGCGATTATCATTCGTGGCGGCAAGGCATCTGGATCGATTTCTAAGAAGACAAGTTACCTGGTGGCAGGGGCTTCAGCTGGCTCTAAGCTGGATAAGGCTGAACAGCTTGGTGTCCCTGTGTTGGACGAGGCTGGGTTCCGTGCGCTTCTGGCGGGTGCAAGCGAACCTACCCACTAGAGGGTAATTACAGAAAGGTCACAGGGTTTTTGGACTTTGTGACCTTTTTGTGACCTAGAACCACCTGCCAGGCTAGGGGTTGAAAATTTTTTTGAGAAATTAAAAGAACCTTCTAACCTGTCTAAAAAATGCTTGTCCCGCTCTTAGCCTCCCAGATACAAAACCTATATATCCCCAAAAATCAGGGATTTTTTAAGGTGTGAAGGGTGATACAAGCCTGTCTTTAAGTGTGTGTATCGCACCCTCCAGAGGTGATGGGGGTCGCGCCCTTTGACTGTGTTGTGTCTCAAATTGGGGTTGGCAAAGCTGAAATCGTTACGTTATCGTTATCTACGAATCAATAAACGATCGTCCGAATGGGCGGTCAATAGTTCACGGTGGAAGCCGTGAACGCATGCTGGGCTGTACCGCACACCTGATGCCGTCTACAGGGTATAGCCTCAACTGATCCCACTACGATTACGGGTAGACGGCAATGCGAAGACGTCCAGGGATGGAAAGAGCATAAGGTGGCCTCACGGAGCATTACATGTCTTCCAATATTCGTCGTTCAGCAGCAGTACTGGCAATCGGTGGCGCAGCAGCCGCATCTCTGGCAGCTACCCCCGCAGCAAACGCTGCCCCCCTCGAAGCTTGGGAAGCTCTGGCTCAGTGTGAGTCAGGCGGTAACTGGTCAATCAATACCGGTAACGGCTTCTACGGTGGTCTGCAGTTCACCCCTTCATCCTGGGCAGCAGCAGGTGGCTCCGGTAGCCCCCAGTTTGCTTCAAAGGCAGAGCAGATTCGTGTAGCTGAAAACCTCCTGCAGATGCAGGGCTGGGGCGCCTGGCCTGCATGTTCATCTCGCTTGAACCTCTACGCCTACGGCACCGGTAGCGCACCCGCAGCCGTTGCTGAGACTCCTGCAGTGGCAGCACAGTCAACCACCGTAACCGAAGTTGCTGCTCCTGTTGTTGAAGCAGCTCCCGTTGTTGAGGCTGCACCTGTTGTTGAAGCAGCTCCCGTTGTTGAGGCTGCTCCTGTTGTTGAAGCAGCTCCTGTCGTTGAAGCAGCTCCCGTTGTTGAGGCTGCACCCGCAGGTCAGACCTACACCGTTGTTGCCGGTGACACCCTTTCCGCTATCGCCTACGCTCACGGCTTCAACGGCTGGGACGAGCTGGTAGCAGCTAACTCCGACCTCATCAAGGACGCAAACGTCATTGAAATCGGTTGGGTACTGAACATCCCCGCTAAGTAAGACCTCAACTCTTAGCTTCAAGCGGTTATAAAACCTGTAGCTGTGGCCTACACCCTAGGGTGTAGGCCACAGCTTTTTCTGCGCTCTCCATGGTCGTGGGTTTCTTAGCTCCTGGGTAAGGCAGGGAAATCGTGTTAAGCAGGCAAGCGGGCTAAGATAGACCATGAAAACCTCTATCTAAAATGTGGAAGTGATTATGTCTGTAATTACGAGTGAGCAGGTAGCGCACCTAGCTACCCTGGCTCATATCGAGATGACTGACGAGGAACTAGCTGCCATGGCCGCTGAACTCGACATCATCGTTGAATCCGTTAAATCTGTCTCTGATGCTGTCTCTGACGATATCCCGGCAACCAGCCACCCGATTCCGCTCAAGAACGTCTTCCGCGAAGACCTTGTAGGGGAGACCCTGAGCGCTGATGAAGCTCTCTCCGGCGCCCCCGACGCTGAGGACGGCAAGTTCAAGGTGCCCGCTATTTTGAACGAAGATTAAGGAGCAGGCATGACTGACATTATTAAACTGTCCGCAGCCGAAATTGCTGAAAAGCTTGCCGCTGGTGAGCTGACCTCAGTTGAGGTGACCCAGGCCTACCTGGACCATATCCTTGCTACCGATGGTCAGGCGCTTGACCCCGATAACCGGGCCGCTGGCAAGAGCGGCCTGAACGCTTTCTTGCACCTGAACTCTGAGGAAGCTTTGGCTGTTGCTCGGAGCGTTGACCAAGACCGTGCCGCTGGTAAGGAACTGCCTGCCCTGGCCGGTGTCCCTATCGCCGTGAAGGATCTGATCGTCACCAAGGGTCAGCCCACCACTGCCGCCTCCCGCATGCTTGAGGGCTGGATAAGCCCTTACGACGGTACCGTCACCCAGAAGCTCCGCCAAGCGCGCATGCCTATTCTGGGTAAGACCAATCTCGATGAATTTGCGATGGGTTCCACCACCGAGCACTCCGCCTTTGGCGTTACCCGCAACCCCTGGGCACTGGATCGCATTCCCGGCGGCTCAGGCGGCGGCTCAGCCGTTGCCGTTGCGGCTTTCCAGGCTCCTTTGGCCCTGGGGACCGACACAGGTGGTTCAATCCGTCAGCCTGCGGCTCTTACCGGCTCCGTCGGTGTCAAGCCCACCTACGGCTCAGTCTCCCGCTACGGTGTCATTGCTATGGCCTCATCTCTGGATCAGGTAGGCCCCTGTGCTCGCACCGTCCTTGATACCGCGCTACTGCACGAGGTCATCGGTGGGCATGACCCCAAGGACTCCACTTCACTGCCCGTTCAGGTCCCTGCTTACGCTCAGGCAGCCCGTGAAGGTGCCACTGAGGGTGGCATCAAGGGTCTGCGCGTAGGCGTCATCAAGGAACTGACCGGCGAAGGCTTCCAAGCCGGTGTCATGGCTCGCTTCAATGAGTCACTGGAACTTCTCAAAGAAGCCGGAGCCGAAATCGTTGAGGTGTCCCTGCCCTCCGTCAAGGAAGCAATCGGTGCCTACTACCTGATTATGGCTTCGGAGGTTTCTTCAAACCTGGCTAAGTATGACGGCGTTCGTTTTGGCCTGCGTAAGCTGCCCGAAGAAGGCAACATTACCATCGAGCGCGTCATGGCTGCTTCTCGTGCAGCAGGCTTTGGTGCCGAGGCTAAGCGCCGCATCATTCTGGGTACCTACGCACTCTCTGCCGGCTACTACGATGCCTACTATGGCTCAGCCCAGAAAGTTCGCACCCTGATTCAGCGCGATTACGCCAAGGCCTTTGAGCTTGCAGACGTACTGATCAGCCCCACCGCTCCCACCACCGCCTACAAGCTGGGTGAGAAGACCAAGGGCGACCCCATGGCTATGTACAAGGGCGATATCGCTACCGTGCCCACCAACCTAGCCGGTGTTCCTTCGCTGTCTCTGCCTGCCGGTCTAGCAGATGAAGACGGCCTGCCCGTGGGTATCCAGTTCACCGCTCCTGCCCATGAGGACGCCCGTCTCTACCGCGCAGGTGCAGGCCTGGAAGCCCTGCTTGTCTCTCAATGGGGTGGCTACCTGCACGAGCAGCTACCCGATACTGAAACCCTAATCCGTGACTTCGACTTCGAGGGAGCTAAGTAAATGTCTGACGAAATCCTGTCGTTTGAAGAAGCCATGGAGAAGTACGACCCCGTACTTGGCTTTGAGGTGCACGTAGAGCTCAACACCAAAACCAAGATGTTTGACGCGGCCCCCAACGAGTTCGGTGACACCCCCAACACCAACATCACCCCTGTTTCGCTGGGGTTGCCCGGTGTTCTTCCTGTGGTCAATGGCAAGGCTGTTGAATCCGCGATTAAGCTGGGTCTGGCACTGGGGTGCGAAATCGCTCCTATCTCACATTTCGCGCGGAAGAACTACTTCTACCCCGATACCCCCAAGAACTTCCAGACCTCCCAATACGATGAGCCCATCGCCGCCAACGGGTCATTGGATGTCGAGCTGGAAGATGGCACCGTCTTTACCATTGAGATCGAACGTGCCCACATGGAAGAGGACGCCGGTAAGCTGACCCACAAGGGTGGTAGCGCTGGCCGTATCCAGGGCGCTGACTTCTCACTGGTGGATTACAACCGTGCCGGTGTTCCGCTCATTGAGATTGTGACCCGCCCCATTGTGGGTGCCGGTGAGCGTGCGCCCGAGCTGGCCCGCGCCTACGTTGCGGCAATCCGTGAAATCGTCAAAAACCTGGGTATCTCCGATGCCAAGATGGAACGCGGTAACGTGCGCTGTGATGCCAACGTCTCGCTCATGCCTAAGGGCACCACCGAGTTCGGTACCCGCTCAGAAACCAAGAACGTGAACTCACTGCGTTCCGTTGAGCGTGCTGTCCGCTACGAGATTCAGCGCCACGCGGCTGTTCTTGAGGCAGGGGAGAAGGTCGTTCAGGAGACCCGTCACTGGCACGAGGACACCCGCGAAACCACATCGGGTCGCCCCAAGTCCGATGCCGACGATTACCGCTACTTCCCGGAGCCCGACCTGGTTCCCGTTGTTACCGACAGTGAATGGATTGAGCGCCTGCGTGCAGAGCTACCCGAGCCTCCTGCCGAGCGCCGTCGCCGTCTGAAGGCTGACTGGGGTTTCTCGGACGAGGAGTTCCGCGATGTAGTAAACGCCGGTGCTATGGACGCTATCGAGGAAACCGTAGCTGCTGGTGCTCCCGCCTCCGTTGCTCGTAAGTGGTGGATGGGCGAAATCGCTCGTATCGCCAAGGAAGGTGAAGTTGAACTGACGGAAACCGGTGTGACTGCCCAGACCGTTGTCGAGCTAAATAAGCTGGTTGAAGCTCAGAAGATCAACGACAAGATTGCCCGCCAGGTACTTGGCTTTGTCATTGATGGTGAAGGCCAACCCGCTGAAATCGTCGAGAAGCGCAGCCTTGCTGTTGTTTCTGACGATGGGGCGCTGACCGCCGCTATCGACGATGCTCTGGCAGCTATGCCCGATGTTGCCGATAAGATTCGGGCCGGCAAGATTCAGGCTGTTGGCGCTATCGTTGGCCAGGTCATGAAAGCAACCCGGGGGCAGGCAGATGCCGGACGTGTGCGCGAGCTGATTTTAGAAAAACTGGCCGTATAAAAGACTCTAAGAGGGGCCTCAATAGCAAACAGCCCACCTGCTAGCAGGTGGGCTGTTTGACTCGCACCATTTATACCCTAGGGGGCATCATCTTGACCTTTCGGGCCAAGAGCTGGGCTTGAAAAACAAGCCCTAGAGATTCAGGAGCTATATCGCACCAAAACTACCTGAATCAGTGACCGGGTGGGTTCCGCCCTTAGGAGAGCCAGATCTCTGGGGGGAGAGATCCTGCTGACCAGCATGCCTGCAGATATGAGGTGAGCACCTGCGGTTTGTCAGGCTGGTTAGAGCCCTCCTGGCTGGCTGAGGAACCCCTCAAGAGGGCCTCAGCCGTTTTACCTCAACCGGTGCTTTGATTCTATAAGTGCCCATGTCGTTCTTATGTAGCACCGGGAAAAGGCAGCTGCTAGCGCCATCGAACCACCAGGTAGTCGTCGCTGAGTAGGGGGATAAAACAGGACGAGTAGTCCTCCACTGTTTCATGGATTAAAGTTGTGTCTGCTTTGGACCCGCGACCCTCCAGTAGAATTTCGATGTCTTTTTTCTGCCCTCCCGTCTCAACCCGGATCCCGGTGGAATGAACGCGCGTCGCTAAGGGGAAGTGGATTTTTCGGAATCCCTCGGAACCGGCAGGAGCCTGGATAAGGACAGAAAACCTGAGCATAAAGGTTTGCAGGGGTGGTATGTACTGCATGGGAGTAAAAACCCACTCCGGGCCACCCTCTAGCCTGCTGAGTAAGAAGTTGCTCTCTCGGACGGTGACTGTGCTAGTAGCTGAAAGCGGTAGCAGTAAGGCCGAGCAACCGGTCTCTAGGCTCAGGAGCTTGGCGTTGATATGAGCCATGACATGGTCTTCCCCATCCTGATCTGAGGGGGCTAAATCAACTCTAGTGAAGGAACTGACGATAGATGCCTGGGGCACCACTCTGAGCATTCCGAGCATCTCATCCGTCTCGATCCCTGTGGTCAGTACTTCATGGAGGTTAGCGCTGGCGGAGGGGCTGAAACTAAAGGTTTCGGTGAAAAGGTTGAGGGTGTCAAGACTGATATGCTCCCCGCGAATAGCGCGGCTGACCCGGTCTTTGTAGCGGCTGCTGGAGCAGTCTTGACCATAATAGTGTTTGCAATGGGCGGCGATGGCCCTGGATATGGCCCTGACCGAGAGAGTCTGGGAGGGCGGATCGCCATCTGAAGCGGTGTGCTTAGACCAGATAGCGCGGTTGCTTGCCGAAAGTAGCTCCTGGCGCAGAATCGCGCTGGCTAGTTTGACCGACTGGTCACGAAAAGAATGGGGCGCCGGTAGCTGAGCACCCTCGTCCAGGGAAGGAAAATCAGGATTATGATTCATGACTAGAGTGACTTTCTCTCAAAGCCTTAAGAATCTGAGTGGGAGTGCTCCCACTGGTAGGCAACAATGGTGTCCTGAATAATGGGTAGGGACAGGGAATGATAGGACTGGTCGGGCAGGCTAGAAGAATCAATCAATTCGGATTCATCGATGGTGGGTCCCCAGATTTTTTTGACCATGTTCTTCAGGGGCGCCTGTCCATCAATCACTAAGGTGAAATTGTAACGGGCCTTTTCAAAAGGCCCCAGGGTGATGCAATTTTGGTTATCTATGAGCTGATCTTCAGAGGGGTCGATATCGATTCGATACCGTACCTGGTGGATCTGTTCCTTACGGATGGGGCTAGGAGGCCGGATAACCAATTCCCACAGGGTGTTATCCTCCCCGTGGGGTTTGATCTTCTCCGGTGCCTGGGTCACCTGTAGCTGACCCCCCTCCAGCAGATTAAAGTCTGCCTGAGGGGCCTCAAAGCGGGGTAGGATACGGGTGACATGATCCCTGTCAGCTTGGATCACTTCTGTAATGTCGATGCTGGTTAAAAGGCCCTCCCTATCCGTATGGCAGATCATGATAGTGGACAAAGAAGTATAGTCTGAACGTGCTCTTTCTAGGGCATCTGGTGGCTCTTCCTCATCTGCCGAGATAGTGGATATAGCCCTGCGAGAGAAGGTATCTGCCGAAAGGGCTTGGCGTAGTTCCTGGCGCTCTGAGAGAGTGAAACCAAAAGCGGACGCAAAGAGCTGAAGCGTTGAATCGGAGGGTAGATAGCCCGTGAGTGCGCGTGATACGCGGTCCTTGAGCGATTCTACTGATACCTCTGTGCCAGTCTCGTCAGAGAGATGATAGGCGATGAAGGTGGCTACAGCTCTTTGGTTGACCAAAGAGCCCCTTTGCCTCTGAGCATAGGGCATCCACTGAGCCCGGTAAGCAGGTTTACTGAGAATGGAGAGTAAGACCTCCTGAGTGATGCTCAGAGGGACCTTTGAAATATTGTTTGTCATAGTCGTAACTTATGCAAGGGGCCGTCCGGCCTGTGTCCGCTCAGTCTTGAGCACCTAACTTTTGTAGTAAGAAGGCATAGTCCCAGGCGATTTCTTTCCAGGCGGTATAGCGCCCCGAACCGCCACCGTGACCGCCCTCCATCTCAACCTTCAGGAGAGGCGTGGGGGAGTCCTGTGCAATGGTGTGCCTAAGAGCGGCAACCCACTTGGCTGGCTCCACATAGAAAACTCGGGTGTCATTGAGCGAGGTGACCGCTGCAATAGCAGGGTAGCGAACCGGGCGGATATTTTCGTAGGGGCTGTAGGACTTCATGTACTCATAGACCTCACGGTCGGTTATGGGGTCGCCCCACTCCTCCCACTCCAGGGACGATAGCGGCAGGTTAGGATCAAGAATGGTGGTCAGAGCATCCACAAAGGGTACCTGTGCAAGACAAGCGGCGTACTTCTCGGGAGCCATGTTCACCACCGCACCCATCAGTAGACCACCGGCAGAACCGCCCATAATTCCGATGCGGGAGGCATCAACCCAGGGCTGCTGTGCCAAAAAGTCGGTAGCAGCAATGAAATCGGTAAAGGTGTTCTTCTTAGCCAGTTTCTTGCCCTCGGTGTACCAGGCGCGGCCCAGCTCCCCGCCACCTCGAACATGGGCAACAACGAAAACGACGTTTCGGTCCAGCACACTCAGGCGGGCCGTTGAGAAATAGGGGTCCATGGAGGACTCGTAGGAGCCGTAGCCGTACTGAATCACAGGGTGTCCCTGACTCCGATCCAGGTCAGCGCGGTGCATGACAGACAGCGGAATCATAGCCCCGTCCTCAGCCGGTGCCCACATGCGGTAGGCCGTGTACTGCTCTGGCTGGTAGCCAAGGACCGGGGTCTGCCGGCGCAAAATGAGCTCATCGCTGTCCGGTAAATAATCGTAGACGCTATTGGGGGTTAGATAGGAAGTGTAGTTCAGCCGTATCACCGGGGACATGATATTGACCCCCGAAAAGGCCGAGGTATAAAGCTCATCGGTAAAACCGCCCGGCTCATAGAGCTCAATTCCCTGAGCATGCGGGTTTGCAATTTGCTCTGCTAGAGCATTCCGAGGGGCAATAAAGACCTTGACCGTGGTGTTCTCACGTGCCATAACCACCCAGTGGTTACGGGAGAACTTGAAGCCCTCAATCCTGACATCGGAACTGTGCGGCATCAGAGGAATCCAGCCCGCCCGGAAGTACTCAAAAGCAAGATACCGGTCATGCAGGGGAGCAAGAACAACCTCACCGTTAGGAGCCTGGTAATTGTGCCCCAGTACTAGGTAGCCGGTTCCGTTGACATCGATAATGTCGGTGGTGTGCTCAAGCTCAGCATCCCGGTGCAGGATGAGGGTGGGCTCAAGCTGGCCCAGTTCGTGAATGTTAATAATGCGAGTCTCTGAGTATTCAGAGTTGGCAGATGTGATCACAAGATGGGTGCGGGATGAGGACATGTTCGCGCTCAGCCACATACCGGGGTCGTCCTCGCGGTAGAGCACAATGTCCTGCTCCGGGCTGGTGCCCAGCGCATGAGCGCGAATCTCGTAGGGCCGCCAGGACTCATCAGCCACTGAGTAGATCAGGTGGCTTGCGCCGGAGGCAAAGAAAGCACCTGAAAAGATGTTCTCCAAAGTTTCGGGGAGGAAGTCACCGGTCTCCAGATTCTTAAAGTACTGGGTGTAGCGTTCATCGCCGGAGTCGTCAACACCGAAAGTCAAAAGGGTGCCGTCACGGGTGACCTGAAAAGAGCCTAGTGAGAAGAAAGCCATATCGCGGGCGAAGTCGTTACAGTCCAGGACGACCTGCTCCCCGTCTAGAGGCTGGCCGGGCTGAACGACCGGCGGCTCGTAGCGCTCCGCCAGGCTGCCCTCGGTCTGAGCGGGAACCCGGCACATAATCGGGTACTGCTGACCGGCGACGGTGCGATTGAAGTACCACCAGGCCCCCCTGCGTGAAGGCACCGACATGTCGGTTTGCTGGGTGCGGCCCTTGATTTCTTCAAAAATAGCGTCACGTAGGGGCTGTTGGTCGGCGGTTACGGCCTCGGTGTAAGCGTTTTCTGCCTTCAGATAGTCCAGTACCTGCTGGCTTTCTTTATCGCGGAGCCACTCGTAGTGGTCGATAAAAGTATCACCGTGGTGGGTACGTTCAAGAGGGGTACGTTGGGCAAGAGGGGGCACGGGCATGCTCGGTCACCTTTCAGCCGGATCTGTGGGTGTGTGCTACAGGGCAGGTAGGGCTACCCGGTCAGGGTAGAAAATGCCTACCAACTTTCTAGTAATTTGGTGGAACCAAATATCCTGAGTGTACGCAGTCTATAGCTTTTTTGCGACCAATGAGACTCTTTTATCTAGTGGGACCAGAGATTTCTCAGTTACATAAGTTATATAGCGGTAGATACTAAAGAGTTTGAGCCAAGCCATATTACGGAATTTATGGGCAAGTTACCTTTACGCTGCGGTGGTGGGTGTTTTCATGGGTGTTTAGTAGCCCTTGTCGGTGGGGGCGTTCCAGTCGAGGGGTTCTTTGCGTTGGAGGACGTCGTTGCAGACGGTGTCGAAGGTGTACATTTCGCCGTATTGGAAGGCCATGTAGGTGATTTCGCCGCCGGTGGGGGTGGTGGCCATGATGCTGATGCCGTTGCTTGCGGGGCTGAAGTATTTGGGTTGGAGGTTTTGGGTTTTCCAGTAGGTGTAGACCTTGTCTATTTTTTCTTGGTATTGCTGGGGGGTGAGGTCTTGGCTGGTGTTGAGCATCACGGACAGATTGAGTTTGTCTTTTCCGCAGGAGCCGATGGGGTAGGAGTTTTGGAGGTAGTCGGGGGTGTAGGTGCGTTTGCTGGGGTAGGTGTAGAGGGTGGGTTCTGTGCCGGTGGCGGTGATGGTGCCTTGGGTGAGGGTTTTGAATTCTTCTTCGATGGTGGTGGCGTTGGCTGTGGGGTTTGTGGTGGGGTTGGGTTGGGTGTTGCCACCACCGCAAGCGGTCAGAGCACCGAGCGAGACCATAGAAATTACCAGAACCTTTCCTAGAGACGATTTAAAATACATTAGACTGAAGCTTCCTTCCTAGCCCCGGGTGGGGGCTCTAGACAGGGGAGGGGCAAAGGTCAGAACCTGGTCGCCGGTCATAGAAGACTGTGCCTTCCTAACCTTTTGCATAATTTCAGGGCGTACCCGCCCATTTTCATCGCAGTCAGCAGCAGTAACTGGAACTAACCGTAAACTATCGCCCTCACTCTCATAGTAGTAGGGCTTATAGAGTTTCAGATCCAAGTCTTCGGTATAGCCCAGTGCCGCTCTCGCACCGTAGACCAGGCTCGAGGTTTGCTTGTGAGCGTAGCCCTGATTGTCGCCGTCAATGTTGAAGCCGTGCATATCAACATCCTCCAGGTAGTAACCATCGGCGGATATACCCTCAGTAGATTGGAAACGCTGGGCATCAGCAACAGCATAGGGGAGCAGACGGTTTTCTTTCGAGATTAGCGATGAATCTAAGAGCCAGCCCGGCAGGTAGCCTCCGAGGGCTGTCCAGTCCTCCATTGAGTCGGTAAAGAAAATCTTTTGTCTGCCCTTGGCATCACGCTCCACATTCCAGCCCTCGGCTGAATTGGCATCGTAAATGCTCTCAATACCCAGACCGGCTGATCCATACATGACGATATTATCAACCTTGGTCTCTGAGACCTGCATGGCCTCGGCGGTAGTAGTTGTACCGTAGGAGTGGGCAATCACCGATATATGAGCATCACTATAGAGACCGTCTCTTTCACAGGTAACCGCCGTGGACTTAGTAACATTCAGCCCGTCAATAAAACCGGCTAGGTTTTGGCCGCCCTGTTCGGCCAGGTAGATATCGGTCACCATCTTTGACTGGGTAAAGGTCTTGCCACCCAAAAGCTGTCTGCCTTCTTCATCGAGATGAGGGGGAGTCTCGTAACCGATCCAGAGAACAACAGCAAGTTTGGGGTCGTTAGTGCCATGGAGTTGTTCTGCTCTGTATTGTTCCTTATAGATGTTGTCTCCTGTACCAACAAGATCTTCAATGCTACCGGCCACGTTATTAGTCATACCGGGGACGACTACGGTTACCTTATCGGCATCATCCACCGAGCCCAAGGAGACCGAAGCCAGCACGTTGTTATAGTCATAGCCGTCCTCGTTCTCCGGCTTAATATTGGAGAGGTCGAGGCTGGTAACGTACCGGGGGATTCCGTCATCTTTCATGGTCGCTGCGGCGAGCAGGTTTTCCAGAGCTTTTCTGGTGGCTTCATCAGTATTCGGGTCTTCTGCTACTGTTTTCGCTAACTTACGGTTAGCCTGATCCCTGACCGTGTACGGTACCCCATCCATATTCCCCACAATCCCCGGGGCGGCAATAGTGAAAGCCTTTTGCTGGTTTTCATCCAACTGCGCCCACCAGGCCTTATAGGCCTCCGCCCGATCAATGTTGCTACCTTGCATCTGCAAAGGAAAACGGGCGAACTCCGGGTGAGCCGCAAAATACTCATTAATCTGCTGGGGTGTCAGCTTACTCAGCGCATCCAATAGCTGAGGCTGAAACTCATCGGATGCAGCAGCGGTTTCGAAAGCAAGAGTCAGAGCCTGAGCATCAAAACCCAGGAAGAAAGAAAGAACCTCATCAGCAGACGAGAAAGGAGCCAGCCCAGAAGCACCAGAAGACCGATCCACAAAGATGCCACCAATACCCGAAATATTGTATCCATTAACGGCGGTTGCTGACCGGGACGTGTATTGCTCCCGAATCTCATCAACCACAGCCTGCTGGGTAGCAATGCAAGCATTTGCCTCTGAGATGTCCTGGCGAAGAGAAAAAATCATTGAACCGCTTAGATCAGCGGACAACCGCCCCAGTGCGGAAGTGAGGGAATGACGTTCATAAAAGCGGAGTTTATCCTGAGTTTCTTCCTTGTGAATTTGGGCCTGTCGAGCTACCGAAAGAGCCGCGTCAGCCTTTTCCTGCATCTCTCGTAGGTTCTTCTGCCAGTCAGTCAGAACATCGTGAACCCGCTGAAACTCACCGGAGATTTTCTCACACATCGTGGCGCCCAGCTCAAAGGTATGCTCAATTTTGGTGATGCGGTTACTCCTACCGTCAATACACCTACCGCGGTTTAAAACTTTTCTAATAGCATCAATCTCGGTTTTGCGGGTAGACCAGTGGTTAATGGTCGCTTGCCAAGAATCAGGATCACCAGGGCAAGGGTCGCCACCTGTCAGAGGAGACCAATCCGATGGACGTGAACCCATCATGCCACCTACCCTTCTGCCCCATCGGCAATCTTAAAGGCATCGTATGCTGCCTGTGCACCATCCTGCGCATTCTGGAAAGATTCTGCAGCGTCAGAAAGCAAAGAGCTCTCCTGCCCTCCCAGGGCCGCGGCGTGATGTTCAGCCACAGGGTCGTGTGCACTCGCCGGGGTAGGAGCCTTGCTTTCCAAAAAGCCCTCAAAAGACTCCTTAGTTGCCTTGAAAGTATCAATCAGAGTCTGGAGCGTGCTGTATTCAAACTCAAGAACAGGTACGGGCATGAGGCTCCTTAACCTACGGTGGGAATAATACCTTGTGAACATTGTAGCCAGTTATTCTTCTGGGTCACCTTTCTTACCCCGGGGGGTTACCCATAAGTAACCCAAAGTGGGGGCAGGGCAGCCCGTATCAGAGCCTCGGCGGGCAACCCTGCCCGCCCCCCCATCGTAACTTACGCAATAAACAGACACATGAAGACTTTTTAAAACAGCATCTTGACCAACGACCGTTCGAAAGGGAAAACTAAAAGCAGGTCATGAGAGCCAGCGCTAAGCCCCAGCTAGCTGGCCGGCAACCCTCCACTCGCGGTGGGGTGCCCTGGGTAAAGACCTGGCACACCTCACCGAGAACCGGGTGTGCAAGCGCGGGACCGATGTGCCTCACTAACTCACCCGAGGGCATCAGAACCTTTAACCCCTCTTCAACCAGCCCAATCAGGGCTACCAGGGCCTGGTCTACGCCCGCGACCTGGGCAAGGACGGTGCCTTTGGGGTCAACCTCTCCTACATCCTCAAAGCCCGCGTGGCTCTGCTGCGTGACCTGGGTTCCTCCATCGCACCCACCAACGCCTTCAACATCGCTATCGGCCTGGAAACCCTCTCACTGCGCGTCGAACGCCACGTAGAGAATGCCCGCAAGGTGGCAGACTACCTGCAGGCGCACCCGGCAGTAGAGTCCGTGACTTACTCCGGCCTAAAAACCTCCCCTACTACACCCTGGCGCAGAAGTACCTACCCAAGGGCGCCGGTGCCATCGTTGACTTCACCCTCAAAGACGCTGATTCCGCTACCGCCCAGAGGTTCGTGGACTCCCTGGCCCTGGCCCGCCGGATCGCCCACACCACCTACCGCTGCGCCGCCGAACTAAACTTTCGTTTTGGCCGCGATGCCCAGGAGCAACAGAACATTCTCCACTGCCTACCGGCTGACCGTGGCCGCTACCAGGTAGAGAACTATCTGGACTACCACGGCCAGAAACCGACCGCACGGTTTGACGCTAACTCTTATCTAGCTATCAATGAAGCCCTGCTCTCTCACGACCTTGGCCGTGACAGGAGCGGGCTGCTGAGAGCACTGGCGCTTTCTACCTGCCACTGGACCATTGCCTACGTTGACTCAGATAGGCTCTTCTTCCCCTCCGACTCCCACATTATGGCCGCATCACTACCGCAACCGGTTGAGCCTGAGGTTATTCACTCACCCTGCCGGTACGACGGGTTCCTGATTGAACACGAGCAACTCGAACGCATCCTTGCCCGCAGTCTTGAAGCCCAGGACGCCGCTGACAGGCTAGGGTCAGTAACCCACAAAAAGCACCTGTGGGCGGTAGCCTAAAGTAAGCTCCGCCGGTGATAAATTGGGTACGAAAAGACCGAGGCAAGCTCCGCAAGCTACCCCTAGAACTCAACAGCTAATCGCAGCAGCTGGCAAAATTCGCCTGGCGGGGTAGGTTGCTTACGCTTCACCCATAAGCCGGACTTACAGACTCACCGAGGAGCGTGTCATGAGTCAGCATGTTGCTGAGTATTCAAAAGCCGAGCCCTTCCGCCGGGGAACCCACCTGGTCGTCCTCTTGCACGGCTACGGCTCCCACGAACAAGACCTCATGGGCCTGGTCAACCACCTGCCCCAAGAGGGCATCACCTACGCCTCAGTACGGGCACCCCAGCCGGTAGGCTACGCCCTGCCCGCCGACGCCAAGGACGCCTTCATTGGCGCACCCGCCCTGGGCTACCAGTGGTGGCCACTCAACCAACAACTAGAAACCGTAGGGTTCCGTGCCATCGAACTGGCCGTGGACTACGTCCTGGAATGGCTAGAACCCCTTGCCGCCAACTACCGCAGCCTCAACCTGCTTGGCTTCTCCCAGGGTATGGCCATAGCCACCAGCATTGCCCGCCACCGGCCCGACCTGGTGCGCACTGTGATTGGGCTGTCCGGCTATGTGGTCGACGGGGGAGAGGGCTACTTCAAAGATGCCGAGCTCACCGCTCAACCTCTACCACTGTTCTGGGGCCGGGACGAAGCTGACCCCATCATCACCGCCGAAAATATCAGCTTCACCCAAGAATGGGTCAAAGACCACACCGCCCTTACCGACTACCTCTACGCGGGCATCGGCCACGGGATTGCCCCCAGCGAACTAGCGCACATGAGCACCTTTATCCGCGAGAACATCTTGAACTAAAGAGAAAACCGGCGGGCTGAATCATGCCAAACAGCCCGCCGGTACTAGGGCACAAAAGACCAAAGCCTAGGCTGAGGCCCTTGGCTCAGCACCCTAGCGACCAACTGGCTCGGGGCTGTCGTTAAGGGTCTTGGCCGCTAGGGTGCTGAGTTCACGCTTACCTAGTCGTGCGCCACCTGCACCGTGACCCCATTGAGAGTTACCCTATCCCCAGCATGCAACTGGCGGCCACGCTGCTCACAAATATCACCGTTCACCTTAACAAGGCCGTCCCGGATCACCTCACGGGCATGAACCCCGTTCTCCACCAGGTTAGCCAGCTTCAAAAACTGGCCCAGCCGAATCATCTCATCACGAATAAACACAGACTCAATACTCATAGCCTCCAGTCTAGCGACCAGCTGGTTCCCCGCCTTCAAGCGGTGCGGTAGGCTTAAAGGCAGTGTGCCCAACCGGGCACTGCCCCCACAATCCAAGCACGCCACAACCGGTGGCGCAGGCTCACAGGAGAAACCAAAAAACATGGCACCGAAGTCACAACTTGATAACGTCATCTCACTGGCAAAACGACGCGGATTCGTCTTCCAAGCAGGTGAAATCTACGGCGGCTCCCGCTCCGCATGGGACTACGGCCCGCTCGGTGCCGAACTCAAAGAAAACATCCGCCAGCAGTGGTGGCAGACCTTCGTCCGCGGCCGCGCAGACATGGTCGGCCTCGACTCCTCCATCATCCTGCCTAAGGCGGTCTGGGAAGCCTCCGGCCACGTCGCCACCTTCACCGACCCCCTAGTTGAGTGCCTGTCCTGTCACTCCCGGCACCGCCAAGACCACCTCATCGAAGCTTTCGTTGAGAAGAAGGGCCGCCAGCCCGAAAACGGCATGGACGACATCACCTGCCCCAAATGCGGCAACAAGGGGCAGTGGACCGAACCCCAAAACTTCTCCGGCCTCATGAAAACCTACCTGGGCCCCGTTGACAACGAAGAGGGCCTGCACTTCATGCGCCCCGAAACCGCCCAAGGCATCTTCGTCAACTTCAACAACGTCGTCACCACTGCCCGCAAACGCCCGCCCTTCGGTATCGGCCAGATCGGTAAAGCCTTCCGCAACGAAATTACCCCCGGCAACTTCATCTTCCGAACCCGCGAGTTCGAACAGATGGAAATCGAATACTTCGTCCACCCCGACGACGCACCCAAATACTACGACCAGTGGATCGAAGACTGCTGGAACTGGTTCGTAGACCTCGGCATCAACCCCGACAACATGCGCAAATTCGATGTACCCGCCGAAGACCGCGCCCACTACTCCGCAGGCACTATGGACCTAGAATACCGCTTCGGTTTCCAGGGCGGCGAATGGGGCGAACTCATGGGCGTAGCCAACCGCACCAACTACGACCTGGGCGTCCACAACGAACACTCCAACGCTAAACTCGAATACTTCGACCAGGGCACCGGCGAACGCTACGTCCCCTACGTCATCGAGCCTTCCTTTGGCCTGACCCGCTCTATGATGGCCTTCCTCGTAGACTCCTATGTAGAAGACGAAGCTCCCAACACCAAGGGTGGCGTAGACAAGCGCACCGTCCTTAAGCTGGACCCGCGACTGGCGCCTGTCAAGGCCGCCGTCCTGCCCCTGTCCAAGAAGGAAGACCTGGTTCCTACCGCCAAGAAACTGGCCGATGAGCTACGACGCAACTGGAATATCGACTATGACGACGCCGGTGCAATCGGCCGCCGCTACCGCCGCCAGGACGAAATCGGCACACCTTTCTGCATCACCGTGGACTTTGACACTCTAGAAGACCAGGCTGTCACTATCCGCGAGCGCGACACCATGACCCAGGAGCGCGTCTCCCTGGACCAGGTCACCGCCTACCTTGCAGCCAAGCTGACCAAGTAAGTCTGGTTCTCTGGGACCTTGCTGTTTCTGGCAATACCCTTAACACCAGCCTTAAACAGGTCACCGCTCTTCGGCAACGCCCTTAAGGCCAGCCCCGCCAGTTGCCAGAGAGCGGTGCCGTCTTCGGTCGGAAATGGCCCTTAAGGCCAGCTCCGAGCCAGTTGCCGAGGCAAAGGTAGTGCATTTGGCCCGGAGTACCAGCAAAAATCAGGCCAAAAAAAGCCGCCCGCCCCTGTTACCAGGAGCGGGCGGCTTTTGCCTTATAAGACACTAGCTAGGGGCATGAACCTAAACTTCTACGGACGCGTAGTTCACATTCAGGTGACCGCTCATAGAACGATTGGCCTCCCAGTCGCTCCGCAGGACCGACTTGATCACAGCGTCGTGGTAAGTGCCATCAATGAAGAATGCCTGGCGGCGGCGCCCCTCCGGAATAAAACCGCAGGAGGTATAAACGTGGCGGGCACGCTGATTGAAATCGACAACCTCCAGCTCAATTCGGTTCAAATCTAGGTGCTCAAAGCCGTAATCCACCATCAGTTTGGTTGCCTGAGTACCGTAACCCCGGTTCTGCCCCGCTGAGCTGATGCAAATACGGTAATTGACGGACCTGCTGGTCGCATTGTATTCATTGAAGACAACCTCACCCACGTAGCGGTTCAGGGCCGGGGCAAAAACAGCCAAATCAAGACGGTTATCTTTTGTATTCCTCAGTGCATACCAGTCACGGGTTGCCTGCTCATCAGCATCAGTGCCACCAATGAGTCGGGAATGCGCCGAAGCCGTCTTACGCAAAGCATCGGGCTCACGCAGAATCTCAATCATGGCATCGATAGCAGAATCGTCAAAAGGGCGTAACTGAACTAAAGAGCCGGTCAGGGTCGGCTTGTGAGAAAAAAGGGATGTCATGGAACCACACTAAGCGATAGAGTCAAATAAACTTTAAGCTCTCCTAGTCTAGCGGGTGAAGAGAAGGTTACAGGGCGGAGCTTGCTCACATTCGCGCGCCCACCCCGCCTCAGTGGCAGGCAGGGAAGCCCTAGGGGACGTTAGAGTAGAGGGGTAGACCCCGCTAAGAGCCAAGGACAAGAACCCCGTGGACAAGACCACCCCCACTGCACCAGAGACCAAGACCCCCCTACCCGTCGGCTACACCCTACGCCCCTGGCGCACCGGCGACGACATGGAAATGCTCCAATACTGGCAGGACCCCGAAAACCGCCAGGTCGCAGCCTTCCGCTCATCCTTCTCTCCTGATACAGAGGCGCCCTTTAGCCGCACCCTGGTTGCTGAACACCAGGGGGTTCCGGTCGCCGCAGGTACCATCTACGAAACCGACCTGCACCCACAGCGACTCTGGGCCTACCTGGAAGTAGCACCCGACCATCGCCGAACCGGCCTCGGCAACCACCTAATCGCCGCCCTCAAACACGCTGCCCAGGCAGCCCCCAGTGGTGTCAGCGCCTTCCGCACCAAGGTAGAGCCGGCTTCTAGCGGCCTAGAATTTGCTCAGGCCCAGGGCTTTGAAGTTATCCAGCGCTCGCGGATGGTTCGCATTGAAGCTGGTACTGTTCCACCGGTGCCCCTGCGCCAAGACGCCTCCGAACGCATGACCCAGACCATCGAAGACCTAGCCACCGGCTCTGTGGAACTGACCCAGCGCTTCTGGGAGTTCTACCGGGGCATTCACGGCTGGGACCAGCCCGCTGACCTGTCCATTGGGCGGGTAAACAGGCTCTTCCTGTCCGATGAAGCTGAAGCGCTCGGCGCGGTCGTGCTGCGTGACGATATTCTGCGCGCTCAAGCCGAGGGTAAAAAAGGTGACATTCTGGCCTTTGCTGTTAGCTACCGGCCCCTGGCTGTTGACGCGGGCCTCATGGAAATCTCCGAGGACGATGCTACCGAAATCACCGTGGGCTACCGGCTGGGCCACCCCCAGGCCCGTGAAGCTATTATGCAGCTACTTTCGGTTATGACCGGCCAGTACGCGGTCTCCCTTGAGGTGGATGACTCGATGGAAGATCTGGCTGTGCTGATTGACCAGCTCATCAAGATGGGCTCCGCAAAGGTCACCAGCGAAACTCTGGTGATTGCGGATGCCTAACCGATGGAGGATGTACGGGTTGAGCGCGTCCTGAGGGTTGCTGAATCTATTCCGCTCGGGCGGGTGGCAACCTACGGGGATGTGAGTGCTGTTGCCGGGGAGTCTCCGCGTGTGGTTGGCAGGGTGATGGCGACCTGGGGGAGTGGGGTGCCCTGGTGGCGTGTGTGTAATGCCCGGGGTGAGATACCCGGTCATGCCGCACCTGCTACCGAGCGCTGGCGAGCTGAGGGTACTGCCCTGACTGCTGACGGGCAGGTTGACTTGCGGCAAGCTCGGGTGAGCGAGCCGGAACTGGCTCAATTATCTGCCACTTGGCTGGCTGAACTAGAGGTATGACGTAAGGCCCCGCCCTTTCGCTCTTAGGCCCGGTGAACAACCCCGGGCCCAAGAGCGAAAGAGCGGGGCCTTGCTGTTAGCGTGCGTCTTAGACTCCGATGTCCTGGGCGCGGCGGCGTCCCCGGCCGGAATATGATTGGCCTGAACAGTTGGCGATGTAGCCAATAGCCGGCCATATTATTGCAAAGAGAGCGTCAAAATTCCAGAGGGCATGGAGGGCACCCCAGAGACACCAGCAGATTACAATATTCCAGGCCATCATGCCGGGCCGCCAGACCATAGCCTGGGCTCCTTGGGGTTTGGAGAAGAACTGAGTCAGTACAGTACCCACGGCCAAAATGCCTACCCCAAAGGCCGTCATGTAGAGGTCCCGGCTCAGGTACCAGGCGATAAGCCCATGTAAACCCCAGAGCGCTACCATGGACATGGGTGCGTAGGAGCCGCTACCAGGGGAGTTCGGCTGAATCATCATTGAATATCACCAATCCTGTAATCCTGTGGGCTGAGTTAAAGGAGATTTGGCCGACCGGCTCGCCCCGCTGGTGGCGTAGCCGGTAGGTGAGGGTATAGCCTAAGGTGGCCAGTTCAATCACGGTTCTTTGGACCTCTATAAAGTCACCGTTTGCCTCAAGGACCTGCTGCCAGACCTTAGCCAGCTTGCGTTTGGAGTGCTTTCGGGCGGCGGTGTAGGTCATGTGGTGGTGGACGTGTTGGTAGTCGCTGTGGGCGAGCGCGGCAAAGACGGCTTCGGCTATCTGTTGCAGTTTTGTCTCGATTTGGGGCAGTGAGCGTGCGTTATAGACCGAGTCGGAGAAACGTTGGGCGGCGGCCTGTTTGGTCACGCCGATGGCTGAGCCGATGAGCTGCCAGGTGGCACCGCCTGCGCGGGCGGCCTCTACTGCTTGTTCAAGGGCCTGGTTGGCGCGGGTGACCTCGGCCTGGGCTGCGCCTACCGCGAGCATGAGCGGGTCTTTGGAATCCATAAACCCTCCTGGGGAATTGTCAAGAAAGATTGACTTTTCAAAATTCTAGGGGATGCCCAATCTTGTTTCAAGGTTGGGCGGAAGATAGCTGGGGCGTTTTCTTGGATAATTCCCAGGAAATAGCCATTTTTGGCTAGAGGGGGCGGTCTATCTGAACTTTAGCTCCTGCCGATACCCTCAGCGCGGTCACCAAGAGTTAAAGTTTCACCAAGTCAAAAAGATCTTACAGGCTTGGTTCGCTTGATTGCTTATATTCCATAAATAAATACATTTATTATATGCAATATTTATTTTCATGTTAAAAAGTAGGCTTATTGCTTGAGTGGGGCCCTCTCTGGGCATATTATTTAAGTAAGTTGTTCAGCTCCCTTATTAATTTTTTGAGCCAAGAGCTCAGAGGGGGTGGAGTGAACGGCCTACCCCTTGGGGTATTTACTAATGAAAGGCATCTAGCCAATGACTACCAATGAAACAATTCAAGCTCTTCGTGACAGCACTGTATATGGCGCTGATGGCGACAAAATCGGTCGCGTAGGTGAGCTATACCTCGATGCACAAACCCAGGAGCCAACGTTTGTAACTGTCAATACGGGCTTCTTCGGCACTAAGCAGTCATTCGTTCCCGTTGATAGGGCACGTTTCCAGGACGGCGAAATTCACGTTCCCTTTGACAAGGATTTCGTTAAAGACGCGCCTAATGTAGATGAAGATGGCGAGCTGTCACCGGAAGAGGAGCAGCGCCTCTACGAATACTACTCACTGGGCCAGAATGAAGCTCAGGTGACTGGCGCAAGCCATGACGGGCAGGTAGCTGGGCAGAGCCAGGCTCAGGCATCCACCTCCGATCACTCCACTCAGCAGGGAGGCGATGTCGTTGCTCACGAGGAGCGTCTGAACGTCTCTAACGCCACCAGCGCAACTCAGACCGGCCAGGTCCGCCTGCGTAAGGTAGTTCACACCGAAAAGGAGACAGTGGAGGTTCCCGTTCGCAAGGAAGAAATCGTTGTTGAGCGTACTAACCTCAAAGACGGTGAAGTTGTAGAGAACTACGACTTTGATTCCGCAGAAGCTAAAGCTGATGTTACTGTAACCGCTCACGAAGAGCGCCCTGTAGTATCAACTGAAACTGTTGCAACTGAGCGTGTCTCCGTTGGTAAGGAAGTACACTCAGAGACCGAACGCGTTTCAGCTGATTTGCGCAAGGAAGAAATCGTCGTAGAGGGCGATAAGTAGACCTCTCTACACCTGATAGTCATACTTCAGGTAGGTTTTGAGGCCCGGTGGCTTGCCACCGGGCCTCTTGCCTGTGTGACCCAAACTTGAACTAGACATAAAAACCTACCTCTATTTTTCGGGAACTACTCCCTTGGGTGAGGCAGAGGGAGATACCATGTGCAAGAATTGGATGGCTATGACTAACCAGACGACTCACCCTACTCAATCTCAGGCTCGCACCAAACAGCTCAAGCTGCCGCCCCTGCAGCTAGGCAAGCACACCATTGACACCCCGGTCGTTCTGGCCCCCATGGCAGGGGTCACTAACAAGGCCTTCCGCAGGCTCTGCCGCGAGTACGGCGGTGGCCTCTACGTCACCGAAATGGTGACCGCCCGCTCCCTGGTGGAGCGTAACCCGGAGTCCCTGCGTATCATCGAGCACGATGGGGACGAGCAGATTCGCTCTATCCAGATTTACGGTGTGGATGCCCTGAACGTGGGTAAGGCGATCCGCCTGGTAGTTGAAGAAGACCGCGCCGATCACATTGACCTGAACTTTGGGTGCCCCGTCCCCAAGGTCACCAAGCTGGGCGGCGGCTCGGCCCTTCCCTGGAAGACTGACCTCTTTACCGCCATCGTGCAGACCGCTGTGCGCGAGGCCTCCCGCAAGGATATTCCCCTGACCATCAAAATGCGCAAGGGCATTGACGAGGACCACCTGACCTACCTGGAATCGGCTAAGATTGCGCGCGACTCCGGGGTCGCCGCGATTGCCCTGCACGGGCGTACCGCCGCCCAGCACTATTCCGGCAAGGCTGACTGGGACTCTATCGCGCGCCTGCGTGAGGCCATTCCCGATGTGCCGATTTTGGGCAACGGCGATATTTTCTCAGCCGAGGACGCGATCGCCATGGTCGAGCAGACCGGAGTGGACGGTATTGTGGTGGGGCGTGGCTGCCAGGGCCGACCCTGGCTTTTTGGCGACCTACAGAACGCTTTTGAGGGCTCTGAGGAACGCCACCGCCCGGCTGTGTCTGAGGTAGCCGACATGATTTACCGGCACGCGGAACTACTGGTGGAGACCTTTGGGGACGAGACTCGTGGCCTGCGGGAGATCCGTAAGCATGTGGCCTGGTACTTCCACGGCTACCCGGTGGGCGGGCGTTTGCGTGCCAAGATGTCCACGGTGCCTACCCTGGAGGCCTTCCGCGAATACCTGGCCGAGCTGGACCATTCCATTGGTTACCCGGGTGAGGCCGTTGAGGGACCGCGCGGGCGCGCGGGCAACCCCAAGAAACCGCACTTGCCGGACGGCTGGCTGGACTCCCGCCTGCTGGGCGACGCAGAACGTTTAGGCTTAGTGGGCGCTGAACTGGACATCAGTGGCGGCTAAACCGGCCTGTCCACAACTGCCACCGCCAAGATGCGGGCTATCTTTCCCTAGGCGGGGTTAACCTTCACACCTGGAAAGAAACCCCGCACTTGGTTTGTTACAGGAATAAGAAAAGTGCGGGATGTGCACCTTTTATAGGCAACGGTGTGTCTTACCTTACTGGCGAGTATATTGGTTCTAAGTTATCCAGATATTTTCCAGGAGAAATGATGCAATCTGAGGCGCTTAAATACCGTATTGGTGTTGACGTTGGTGATCGGTCAGTTGGTTTGGCTGCCATCGAATTTGACGATGCTGGTTACCCCATCAAAAAGTTGGCTTTGGTGACCTACCGCCATGATGGGGGCCTTGACCCAACCCAGAATAAGAGCCCCAAGTCTCGTAAAGAGACAGCTGGTGTTGCTCGCAGGGTCCGGAGGATGCGTCGCCGTAGGGTGCAACGATTGAAGAAGCTAGATGCTACGCTCATCTCGCTGGGCTACCCGGTGCCCGCGGCGGAAGAACCACAGACCTACCAGGCCTGGTTCTCCAGGGCTAAACTTACCAGCCAGAAAATTGACAATGAGGTTGAGCTGGCTGAGCACCTGGTGAGGGCTTTACGGCACATGGCACGTCACCGTGGTTGGCGTAACCCCTGGTGGCGCTTGAGCCAGTTGGACCAGGCACCGGTTCCATCCGTTACTATGCTTGAGAACTTGGAGCAGGCTCGGTTGCGCTGGCCTGACTACATTACAGATAACACTACGGTCGGTGAGATTGGGGCGCTTGCAGCCTCTAAAGATATTCTTCTGCGCCCGCGCACCAGTGATAAACGTAAGAACGGTTTGCACCACCAGGGCCAGAAAGCACTCCTTGACAGCAGAGTCCGTCAGGAAGATTTGCTTGCTGAGGTCAAGAAGATGTGGGCGGTCCAGGGGTTGCCTCAGGGTCATTACCATGTGCTGGTAGAGGCACTTTTTGACCAGATGCGCCCTCATGTTCCTGCCCAAAACGTTGGCCGTGATCCGTTACCTGGGCGTGGGAATCTACCGCGCGCTCCACGGGCCTGTCTTGAGTTCACCGAGTTCAGAATTCGGCAGGCTGTCCGTAACTTGCGGGTGCGGCAGGGGAGCCAAGCTATTGAGCTATCGAGCGGCCAGTACATGGCGGCAGTCAATTATTTGATGAACTTTTCGGAGGCAGAGCCTCCTACTTGGGGTGATGTTGCTGAGGCTATCGGGGTAGAACCTCACGCCCTGATTGCACCCGTTATTGACGATGTGCGTTTGAATAAGGCACCCTATGACCATTCTTCTTTTGTCTTGTTGAAGGCTCTACCTAAGAGCTCTCAGGTGGTCAAGTGGTGGCAGACAGCGGATGTTTCGCTTCGTTCTTTGCTGATTATGCTCTTGAGCGACCCGACGGAGTTCTCGGTTGAAGCCGCCGATGAATGTGGGCTGAGCGCTGTCTTTGAGAGCTGGCCCGAGAAAGAACGTGAAAAGCTGGAGGGGCTTGATTTTGAGTCGGGCCGTGCGGCATACAGCGTGCAGTCTTTGACTGATTTGAATAGCTATATGGCTGAGCATCAGGCAGATTTGCATACGGCGCGTAAGGCTGTTTTTGGTGTTGATGACTCTTGGCAGCCGCCCCGTGAGAATCTGCATGAGCCTACCGGCCAGCCAGCGGTGGATCGGGTGCTGACTATTGTGCGGCGGTTTGTGCTGGCTTGTGAACGTAAGTGGGGGCGGCCGGATCGGATTGTGATTGAGCACGCCCGTACAGGTTTGATGGGCCCCACCCAGCGTGCGGAGGTTCTGCGTGAGATTGCGCGCAACCGTACTGAGAATGACCGTGTGCGCCAAGAATTGCGTGACAGTGGCGAGTTGGAGAGCCCCACGCGAGCTGATGTCCGCCGTCACCGGATTGTGCAGAACCAGGGCTGTAAGTGTCTCTACTGTGGTGCCATGATTACCACCAAAACTGCTGAACTTGACCATATTGTGCCGCGTGCCGGTGGAGGGTCGTCCCGGGTGGATAACCTGGTAGCGGTATGCCGTGGGTGTAATGCCGATAAGGGGCGGGTTCCTTTTGCCGTGTGGGCCGCCAGAACGACCCGTTCGGGAGTTTCTCTGGAAGAGGCTCTGGGCCGCCTGTGGGAGTTCGATAAGGTGGGTGTCTTCAAGGGCGTATCAGGGCGCCGCTTGAAAGAGCAGATTGCCCGCAGACTTAAGCAGAAAGAAGAAGACCCGCCGATTGATGAGCGTTCTTTGGAGTCTACAGCTTACTCTGCGGTTTCTGTCCGTCACCGTTTAGAGACCTATTTTAATGCCGGTACTGCACGCAGCGGTGGGGACCGGGTTCATATTGATGTTTACTCTGGGTCTTTGACTCGCCAGTCTCGCCGTGCGGGTCAGATTGATGAACAGATTCTTCTGAGGGGTCAGGAAGAGAAGAACCGTTTTGATGTGCGCCATCATGCTATTGATGCCGCTGTCATGACCTTGTTGAACCCCTCTGTTGCTAGAACTTTGGAGCAACGGCGTCTGTTGCTGACTGAGCGGCGCTACTCAAGCCGTGATAATGATTGGAAAGATTTTACCGGTCTTGATTCACCGAGCCAGCAGAAGTTCCATAGGTGGAAGGAGACTTGTCAAGCGCTTGCTGATGTGCTGGGGGAGGCTATCTCTGAGGACTCTATTCCGGTTATTAATCCTTTGCGTCTGACACCAGCCAACGGTTCTGTGCACAAGGATACTTTGTTGGGGCTGGAATATAAGCTGGTGGGCGATGAGTGGTCGGCTGGTGATATTGACAAGGTCGCTGACCCTTACCTTTACCTGGCGTTGCAAGAGCAACTGGGTAAGCAGAAGGTACTAGAAGCCGATAGCAACCGTTGCTTGCGCACTGAACGGGGTCACCAACTAACTGCTCAGGAGCAGGTAGTTATCTTCCCCGAAAAAGCTGCTTCGATTCTTGCGGGTACGGGTGCCGTGAAGATTGGTGATTCTTTGCACCATGCTCGCCTGTATGCCTGGCCGAGTAAGAAGGGCATTGAGGTGGGTATGCTCCGTGTCTTTGGTGCTGAGTTCCCCTGGCTCTTTAAGCTCTATGGAACTAGGGATGCCTTGCGGGTGCCTATTCACCCTGGTTCGCAGTCTTACCGGGACTTGCAGGGTACCGTGCGCAAGCAGATCGAGGCAGGTAGGGCTCAGGAAATTGGGTGGATTACTCAGGGCGATGAGCTAGAGATTGAGGTAGATAGCTTTGTGGACGGTTCCGATAAGTTTGCCCAATTCCTAAGGATTATCCCTGAGAGCCGTTGGAAAGTTGACGGACTCCCGATGAGCAGACAGCTACGGTTGAGGCCATTATTACTGTCTTATGAGGAGCTACCTCAGGGCATCTATACCGATGAAGAGCTAGCACTGGTACAGGAGATTCTTGAGAAGGGAGCTATCGTTTCGGCTGGTGGAGTCCTTTCTGCTCACGGAACCAAAGTCATCCGCCGCAATCATTTGGGCTTTCCTCGCTGGCGTGAGAACGGTGCTGTTCCTGTATCACTTGATATTGAGCGCAGGGCACAGGAAGTTCTAGGAGCCTAAGATGGATAGTAAGTGGCGCATTCTGGACCTTACGGCTTATGAGGGTTTCCTTTCCTATGAGAGGGGGCGTATCAAAGTGGGGGAGCAGTCTGTGCCACTTGCTGAGGTGGACTTTATTCTGGTGGGCCAGAAGTGCACTTGGGGCTATGGGCTGGTGGCTGGGCTGGAGCGTTTTGATGTAGCTATGGCTGTGTGCGATTGGCGGAATCAGCCTATCTCTGTGCTCTACCATTGGTCAGAGAACACGAGGGTTTTTGCCCGCCACGAGGCTCAGGCTCACCTCAGCGTTCCTAGACGCAAAAATGCGTGGATGCGGCTGGTTAAGGCAAAGATTCGCGGGCAGGCTTTTGTTCTGCGTTCGCATAACCCTGTGGTAGCCCAGGAACTAGAGGCCTGCGCTAGGGCAGTGCGGTCTGGGGACCCCACCAATATGGAGGCTCAGGCGGCCCGCCTCTACTGGTCTGCTTTTCTGCCTGAGGGGCGTATCTACCGTGACCCGCAGGCTGATGATGTGGCCAATGGTTTGCTTAACTATGGCTACACCATTTTGCGGGGGCGTGTTTTGACTCGCCTGGTTGCTACGGGTTTATCTCCTACTCTGTCTCTTTTCCACCGGAATAGGAGCAACGTTTTTGCGCTGGCGGATGATCTCATTGAGCCTTTCCGCCCTGCGGTGGATGAGGCTGTCCTGGGCTTGCTTGCTGGTGGTGCTTGTGAGGTGGGTAAGGCCGAAAAAACCGTGCTGGCTTCTGTCTTAGGCGCTTCGGGGCAGGATTCTGCGTATTCTGTGCGTACCGGTATTGAGAAACTGTGCCAGAACTTCGCTATGTACGCGGAGGGGGAACGGGAGGTCTTGCTGGTTCCGGTCTGGCAGGGTCGGGAGTTTGCCTGGGGAACTGAGGGAGTGGATGGCTAAGCCTGTGTGGTTGCTTGTGATGTTTGATTTGCCGGTGAAGACTAAGACTCAGATGAGGTTGGCAAATCAGTACCGTAATTTGCTCAAGGACCGTGGTTTTGACCGGATTCAGTTGAGCGTGTACTGCAAATATTATTTGAATGGGAACTCTACTGAGCGTGACCTGGGGATGTTGAAGGTTAATGTGCCGGTGGGTGGGCAGGTGCGTGTCTTGAGGGTTTCTGATAATCAGTGGGCTTCTACGATTATGTTTGTGGGGCCAAAACAGAAGAAGGCGGAGCCGCCGCCGGAGCAGTTGACTATTTTTTAGGGTAAACGAAGCCCCTGGTGACCATTGCTGGTTACCAGGGGCTGATAAGTCAAATCATGCTTTTCAGCATGTTCTTGTTAGGAATTTTCACCTCTGAATCCTTAACAGTTCCCTACTCTAGCAGATTTTCCGCCAGTGGACTGTATCTTTCCAGATGGAGAGGTTTTCTTACCATTTTTTCTGCCGAAAAAGTGGCGAGAAAACCGCTCTGACCAGTTATTTTTCAGAGAGACTCAAGTCTATCTGGGTTCAGAGGTGATAGTTCCCAACCTGCCTGATCAGTCCAGAACATGCCGCCCAAGTCTATCTGGGTTCAGAGGTGATAGTTCCCAACTGTGACAGCATCGTTGTTCTTTTCCCAGCAAGTCTATCTGGGTTCAGAGGTGATAGTTCCCAACTTATGGCCAATCTGGATGAAGTCCTTGCCAAGTCTATCTGGGTTCAGAGGTGATAGTTCCCAACCTTTCTATGCGGTTTAGGAGTGTGAATTCAAGTCTATCTGGGTTCAGAGGTGATAGTTCCCAACCGTCCTCAGTTACCTTGCCTTCCTGGGTCAAGTCTATCTGGGTTCAGAGGTGATAGTTCCCAACTGAGCTTGAAACGTATGAGCCGCGCAGCCAAGTCTATCTGGGTTCAGAGGTGATAGTTCCCAACTTAGCCGCCGCGCTCCCTCGATTTCAACCAAGTCTATCTGGGTTCAGAGGTGATAGTTCCCAACCAGAGCACGCCCTCGACGCCTTCCATGCCAAGTCTATCTGGGTTCAGAGGTGATAGTTCCCAACTGATTTCTTCGATGGAGAGTTCACCGATCAAGTCTATCTGGGTTCAGAGGTGATAGTTCCCAACCGTTCTTAGTAGCTGTCATAGATATTTTCAAGTCTATCTGGGTTCAGAGGTGATAGTTCCCAACTTGGCAGTGCTACAGGGGTAGCTGCCGGCAAGTCTATCTGGGTTCAGAGGTGATAGTTCCCAACCACGCTCCGCTCTAATCAGCATTCAGAGCAAGTCTATCTGGGTTCAGAGGTGATAGTTCCCAACTGGGCTGAGTGGGGCCGTTACTTCCCTCCAAGTCTATCTGGGTTCAGAGGTGATAGTTCCCAACAAGGAATTGCTGAATGGTTGATTGTGAGCAAGTCTATCTGGGTTCAGAGGTGATAGTTCCCAACGGAAGAACCGGTCTTTCAGGGTCAACAACAAGTCTATCTGGGTTCAGAGGTGATAGTTCCCAACGCTCTACGCTCGGCCTATCCCAACTCCCCAAGTCTATCTGGGTTCAGAGGTGATAGTTCCCAACTGAACCAGGCGGGGATAACCGTGGTCGACAAGTCTATCTGGGTTCAGAGGTGATAGTTCCCAACCCTGTCAGTGGGGTATATGGCAAGACAGCAAGTCTATCTGGGTTCAGAGGTGATAGTTCCCAACTGACCATTGTTTGTGCAAAGTGCAGATCCAAGTCTATCTGGGTTCAGAGGTGATAGTTCCCAACGTTCTGATGGCATCTACCTTTCAGTAGGCAAGTCTATCTGGGTTCAGAGGTGATAGTTCCCAACACGATGGAAGATGTACCTAGGGCATTTGCAAGTCTATCTGGGTTCAGAGGTGATAGTTCCCAACCCTTGGATTTGGTTTCACCCGCTGCAGCCAAGTCTATCTGGGTTCAGAGGTGATAGTTCCCAACACCGGGCAGTACTGAACCATGTGATTGACAAGTCTATCTGGGTTCAGAGGTGATAGTTCCCAACGTGGGTAAAGCTGAACCTCGGTACCCGCCAAGTCTATCTGGGTTCAGAGGTGATAGTTCCCAACTATTTTCGGGACAGCCCGACAAATGGCACAAGTCTATCTGGGTTCAGAGGTGATAGTTCCCAACACATCGCCGGAGAAAAATTCTACGGAACCAAGTCTATCTGGGTTCAGAGGTGATAGTTCCCAACCTTAGACCTAACCGCCCTAAGCACAAGTCAAGTCTATCTGGGTTCAGAGGTGATAGTTCCCAACTGCGGCGAGTGGTGGTGGTGATGGGGGTCAAGTCTATCTGGGTTCAGAGGTGATAGTTCCCAACGTTCGACCCGCTAGAGCGCTTCGGGGTCCAAGTCTATCTGGGTTCAGAGGTGATAGTTCCCAACAATTCCCAGGGTGCCAGTAAAAGACCATCAAGTCTATCTGGGTTCAGAGGTGATAGTTCCCAACAAATCAGCGCAAGCGCAGACCTAACCGGCAAGTCTATCTGGGTTCAGAGGTGATAGTTCCCAACACAGGCCGCTACTTGGTAACTGAATATCCAAGTCTATCTGGGTTCAGAGGTGATAGTTCCCAACCTTCGGTTGCCATGTTCGTAACTCCCTGCAAGTCTATCTGGGTTCAGAGGTGATAGTTACCAACAAAGGTGCGTGCATTCGGTGACTGTGTGCAAGTCTATCTGGGTTCTGAGGTTGCATCTCTGAGATTAATGGCCGGGGGTTGCCCGGCCATAAGCCTGTTTGGTTCAGAGGTTATATTTCCCAACATACTAACAGACATTCATATCCTACCGTATTGACCCGCAACTAACATAGATTTACATTAAATTATCTTTTAGTATAAGATACAAATATTTGATAGCTTTGTAATTCAGATGGACTGTTCGGGATTTCAGAAAGTAGGTTTATCATGTTTGACTTCGTTGAACTTCTGATGGGGTGTAGCGTCATCGCTAAAAATGTAATCTACGTTGTCAACACCGTTAGGCCATGGCTCGGTAGTAGGAAACATAAGCCTTGAAAGCTACCGTGGAACCATGCTTATTGAACTTACCCGTTTTCGTGTTCTTCCGGGCAAGCGTGCCCTGGTGGATGAGTGGCTGGCCTTCCTCAACTCCAATATGGAAGCTGTGCGAGAGACCCTGGAACCAGAAGAAATGTATGTGGAGACCATCTTCGCTGAGACTATCGACGGGGTGGACTACCTCTACTGGTACTCCGTTCAAGGCGAGCAAGGCGCAAGCCGTTCGGTCCGCGACTCCCCGCACTGGCTGGACCAAAAGCACGTCTACTACTGGCGCGAATGTATCGACCCCACCTACCAGCCCCAGCAACTCACCCCGCGCGTCCACATGATGCCCGAACGGGTGCAGGCCTCCATGAAACCTCTCAAACAAGAAAACACCTAGACTCCGCCATTACCACCTGAAAAAACTTCAAACACCTATCCAGGCCCATGATTCCCTCATCGCAGAATGGGTTGCCAGCTACAAGCTACCTGTACAACAGGCTCCAGCCAGGCTCCTGTGCGAAGACAATCTGTCAAGATCAATCACAGAACTTGAAGAGCTCTGACCTGATGGAGCCTGCCTCAGCTGGTTCGGCGGTCCCGCTAGCAGCGCAGAACCCTGGCCCCACCTGGAGGACGGCAGACATGCTTGTGGGGGGGCGAGGTAGAGACGGAGACTGGGAACGCCCCAGCTGCTACCGGCTTGCCCCAGCCACTAGACTAGAAGCTATGACCAGCTACACCGTTCGCCCCGAAAGCCCCGCCGATGTGCCGGCCATTGATGCCCTGCTCCAGAGGGTCTTTCCTACAGGCTACCAAGCGCAACTGGTCACCGACTTACGGGGCAACCCCGCCTCATGGGAGCCCGGTATCTCCCTCGTTGCCCACTCTGCCACCGAAGTCAGCCCAGAGCTGGCTGGCTATGTGCTTCTCAGCCGCTGCTGGGTCGGTTCCTGGCCCGCCCTCGCCCTGGCAACTCTGGCCGTTCACCCCAACCACCGGGGTAGGGGAGCAGGCACCACCCTGGTGCACCAGGCCCTCGAACTAGCTGGCAAACTAGCCCAAGAAACCAACGCCCCCACCAGCGTCATAGTGCTGGGCGATCCCGCCTACTACTGCCGCTTCGGGTTTAGGCCGGCGGCCCACAGCGGTGTACGCGCCTACATTGACGGCATGACACCCGCCGAGCTGGCCCAGAACCTGCAAGCGCTCAACCTGACACCCGACTACCCGCCGCTGGCCGGGGAAGTCACCTGGCCTGCCGAATACCGCCTTGACCAGGGCGACGACCTCTAACCCGCGCCAACCCACCAGCCAGAAAGCAGGGCATGACACCCACACCCGACCAGGTTCCCACCCCGGAACAAGCACCCACCCCCGGCTACACCAGCGCCGATGCCGCCCGCTGGGTACCCGAACACCACCGCTTTGTCTACCGCTCACCTTTTGAACGCGACCGCGCCCGCGTCCTACACTCCTCAGCCCTGCGCCGCCTGGGGGCAAAGACCCAGGTGGTAGACCCGGACACAGACGACTTTGTGCGTACCCGCCTGACCCACTCCCTAGAGGTCGCCCAAATCGGGCGCGAACTAGGCCGTATGCTCGGCTGTGACCCAGACGTGGTAGACACCGCCTGCCTGTCCCACGACCTGGGCCACCCACCCTTCGGCCACAATGGCGAAACCGCCCTGGACCGTCTAGCCACCGACGCCGGTGGTTTTGAGGGCAACGCCCAAACCCTGCGCCTGCTCACCCGCCTGGAACCCAAAGTTATCCGCCATGACGGTGGCTCAGCCGGGCTCAACCTGACCCGCGCCGCCCTGGACGCCACCTGCAAGTACCCCTGGACCCGCCAGGCCGCACCAGCCCGAACCGACGGCAAACCCAACCGCAAATTTGGGGTTTACACCGATGACCTGCCCGTCTTTGACTGGTTCCGCACCGGTGCCCGCGAAGCCGGTGCCGAACCGACTCAGAAATGTATTGAAGCGCAGGTCATGGACCTCGCAGACGACATCTCCTACTCGGTACACGACGTGGAGGATGCCGTCTTTGGCGGGCACCTGCAACTGCACCAGCTCAAAGAACCCACCGCTCGCCAAGCTGTTTTTGAGAAGACCCGCCAATGGTACCTACCGGGTGTGGAGGACTCCACACTGGACCAGGCCCTAAGCCGACTCGAAGCACTGGGCCGCTGGGTGCCCTACATGAGCGGCACCCGCTCGTCGATGGCCGCTTTCAAGGCGCTGACCTCCAAATTGATTGGCCGTTTTGCAGCCAGTTCTATGGTGGCTACCCGCCAGCTCTACGGCAACCAACCACTCACCCGCTACCAGGCCCAGCTGGTTGTGCCAGAAGAAACCGAGCACGAAATTGCGGTGCTCAAAGGCATTGCCACCGCCTTTGTCATGACCCCGCGTGATGCCGGTGCCCACTCCGAGAATCAGCAGGAGATCCTGGAATTCCTGGTCCACGCCCTACTCGATAACCCGGACTACCTGGACCCGGTTTTTGCCGCTGACCTGCGTGAGCTTGGCCCCAACGAGGACACCGCCCGCCTGCGCCTGGTCATTGACCAGGTTGCCTGCCTAACCGACCGCTCAGCTGCAGCTCTTTTCAAACGCATCACCGGTAGCCACTGGGCGATCGGGGACAAACCCCTCTGGTAGGTCACCCGCCGGCTTGACCGCTCAACTAAACTTGAACCCGTGGCAGGCTTAATCAGAAAAGAAGATATTGATCAGGTGCGCACCCGCACTGACATCCGCGAAATCATTGAAGGGTACGTGACCCTCAAATCAGCCGGTATCGGCTCCTTTAAGGGTCTGTGCCCCTTCCACGATGAGCGAACCCCCTCCTTCCACGTGCGCCCACAGATGGGCACCTACCACTGCTTCGGGTGCGGTGAATCAGGGGATGTCATTAGCTTCCTCATGGAGATGGACCACACCTCCTTCACCGAAACCGTGGAGAAGCTAGCCGCCCGCATCAACTACGAACTGCACTACGAGCAAGGCAGCGGCATGAGCAGGGAAGAAGTGGGCCGCCGCCAGCGCCTGCTCGATGCCCACAAGATAGCCACCGAGTTCTTCCAGAAGAACCTCTACACACCCGCTGCCGTAGAAGCCCAAAAATTCTTGGGAGGTCGTGGCTTTGACCCCGCCTCCACCCAAAAGTTCGGTGTAGGCTTCGCCCCGCGAGGCTGGGACAACCTACTCAAATACCTCATGAACAAGGGCTTCACCACCGACGAGCTCCGCGCCACCGGCATGTTCTCCGAGGGCCAGCGCGGTCTCTACGACCGTTTCCGGGGCCGGCTAATTTGGCCCATCCGCAACATCACCGGTGAAACCATCGGCTTCGGTGCCCGCCGTCTCTTTGACGATGACCAGGGCCCTAAATACCTCAACACCCCAGAGACCACCCTCTACAAAAAATCCCAGGTGCTCTACGGCCTGGACCTGGCCAAGCGTCCTATCGCCAAGAAGAAGCAGATCGTGGTGGTCGAAGGTTACACCGACGTTATGGCCGCCCACCTGGCCGGGGTCGATACCGCCGTGGCCACCTGCGGCACCGCTTTCGGGACCGACCACATCAAAATTGTGCGTCGCCTGATCTCCGATGACGGCACCGGGGGAGAGGTTATCTTCACCTTTGATGGGGATGCCGCCGGGCAGAAAGCCGCCCTGGCCGCCTTCTCCGAAGACCAGCGCTTCGTCGCCCAAACCTACGTTGCCGTTGCCAAAAACGGTATGGACCCCTGCGACCTGCGCCTTGCACGCGGCGACTCCGCCGTGCGGTCCCTAATCGAGTCCCGCCGACCCCTCTTTGAGTTCGCCATTGACGCGACCCTTGCCAACTACGACCTGAGCACCCTCGAAGGCCGTGTGCGCGGTATGCGGGCTATCGCCCCCATCATCGCCGGCATTAAGGACGCTGCCTTGCGCCCCGCCTACGTGCGCCAGGTATCCGGCCAGCTAGGATTAGAGACGGCCGAAGTTCAACGTGCCGTCACCTACGCCATCAACCACCCGCAGGCCAGCGCCAGCCAAAAAGCCGAAGCCGCAGAAGCCCAACGAGCCGCAACCCGCCAAGAACAAGAAACCGTCAACACCGCAGCGGAACAGGACCCCTACGAGCTACCCGACCTGCGCGACCCCGCCGCCCGCACCGAACGCGAAGCCCTCGAAGTCATCCTGCAATACCCCGAATCCCTCAGCCTGGAACAGTGGCAAGAACTCGCCACCGTCCACTACCGCTACCTTGCCCACAGTGGCATAGCCCAAGGCATTATCGGGGCAGCCGGAACCATGGCACCAGCTGCCGGGCACGCCTGGGTCAACACCGTACGGAGCCAGGCACCCGAACCCGTCCACGCCCTCATCGCAGAACTTACCGTAGCCCCCATACCTGCCCGCACCCCAGAACAGCTCCAGCGCTACAGCCGCGACATCCTCAACCGCCTCTTTGAACAAGAAATCACCCGCCAAAAATCAGACCTCCTCATGCAACTCCAACGGATCAACCCCGAAACTGACGCAGAAACCTTCCGCCAGATCCAACAACAGCTCCTCACCCTGGAACTACGCCGCCGCACCAAAATGCAAGGCCAAGACTAAATGTGACCGAGCTAACCTAATCTCGATTTGCGCAGGCCCCCGACCTCGCGTAAAGTTATTACACGTTGCAGCGACAACAATATCGCACACAACATTCCCCCGTAGCTCAATTGGCAGAGCATTCGACTGTTAATCGAAGGGTTACTGGTTCGAGTCCAGTCGGGGGAGCAGATATCAAGAAGCCCACTCACATGAGTGGGTTTCTTTCTTTAACCAGTAACCATTGCGCAGGCTCTTGTGAGCTCGCGCGCTCGCTCCCGCCTGCTCCATCTGGTTCGAGTCCAGTCGGGGGAGCAGATAAATAGCCCCGCCACTAGGAATAAAACTCAGCAGGCGGGGCTCATTTTTTACACCCAAAAACAAGCTGTGGTGTGTTTTTGGTGCTAATTCAAAAAATAGCTACCCTTCACCCAACGGGCTACCCAGATACCCTGTAACATCAAACACACTAGAGGCCCCCCACGTAATGCCGCCCTGTCCTAGCCGGCTTCCGACACCCAAGGGCACCTGCTGCGCCCCTTGAACCGTCTACAGCTAGTTAAAAATGTTTCGGAACAAACCCCATTCCCACCAGGAGAGAGGTACTGGAGTGTTCCCTTGCTCCCTTCCCAGCACAATGACCTCGGGTATTTTATAGAAAACATAAACTTCCCAGAGCTTAAAGCAAAAAAGTCAGTCTACTTTTTATTTATCTAGTGAAGGCTGTAACTATCTGCCTGCAAAAGAACAAATTATCGGTAGACTAAGTGTCTGATGTATGTGCCGATCAGGTACGTGATCGTTCGCAAACAAGAGAGGTGTCTTATGACCACTCCTAACGACCTCAACGGCTCCACACGAGCCCAGGGTCTGCGCGCTGGCCTTAATAACGTTAAGGCAAGCGTCACCAATGTGGCTGATGCTGGCAAGGTGCTGACCCGCCTGGCCCCCAAGCAGCTCAAAGATGAAGTCCAAATCGCCAAACTTGAGGTTAAGGAAAAAGGCCTTGCCCTGGGCAAGGGTGCCGCTGTGGCAGTCATTGCGCTGGTCTTTGCCCTCTTCATGGCCATTGCGCTGGTCATTCTGGCCTACGTTGGCCTCACCTCCTTCCTGCCCAACTGGGCTGCGGCGCTAGTGCTGGTGGGTATCTTCCTGCTGATTGCTATCATCGCTGGCCTGGTGGGCTACAAGATGATTAAGGCGCAGCTACCTTTCAAGCCTGAGTCAGCACTCTTTGGTGTTCTCTACGACCTGGGCGTGCTTAAGCAGGGCTCAGATATGACCTCTGCCCGCCTCAAGAGTGAGCAGGCTCAGAAAGCTGAAGCTAAGCAGGCTGAAAAGCAAGCTAAAAAGGAGAAGGAAGCCAATGAGCCTCAGGCTCCAGCGGCTCCTGCCCCCACCAAGGAACAGTTGATCCAGCGCACTAAGCAGCGCCGCGAACACCTTAAGACTTTGCGCGATGACCTTGAAAACTACTCGCGTGAAGTTCAGGCCGGTGCACGCGGTCTGGTGCAGAATGCCAAGTACTCAGTAAAGAGTGCTCCGCTCACTGCCCTGGACGGCGGCAAGAAGCTAGCGGCTAATGCCACCGACCCCGAAACCTTGCAGGCCCGCTGGAAGCCTTTTGCGGCACTGGCTACTGCTGTTGGTGCAATTATGCTCTTCCTGGGTAAGCTCTTCCGTCGCAACAAGTAAGCTACTATAACTGTATCGGTCAAGTAGCAGACAAAGGTTCAGGCCCCGCTGGTGGAATATCCGCCGCGGGGCCTGAACTTTTTCTTTTAGAATCTTCGGTCAAATAGCCTCTTGGTGGCATACTCACCCTGTGCTGGCGTTGAGCTTGTGCATCTGGCCCTAAAACCCGGTAAGGTCATGGTAGGACACAATCCTTATCTAACCTGTTGAAGGGATCCAAAACATGGCTCATCAGCCCCTGACAATCCTTATCGGCGCTGATACCTACCCTCCGGATATCAATGGTGCGGCACAGTTCTCATCCCGCCTGGCTCATGCACTGGCGGAGCGCGGCCACACAGTGCACGTCATGGCACCTAAGCAGGAAAAAGGAGTGACCAGTTCGCTTACAGCCGACGGCATCACTGAGCATCGACTACGGTCACACAAGGTTGTTACCCACCCCTACATGCGCCTCAACTTCCCCTGGGAAATCTATTCGGAAGCTGACAAAATTATTGGGCAGATTCAGCCCGATGTTATCCATATTCAGTGCCACTACATTATCGGGCGTGTACTTGCACGGTTGGGTCGAAAGCGTGGGATCAGGGTTATCGCAACTAACCATGTCATGCCCGAGAACATCACCCCCTTCCTTCCCTTTAACGAGCGTATTAATGCTCTCTTGGAAAAAGCCTCATGGAAGGATATGCGCCGGGTGCTTAAGCAGGCAGCGGTCGTGACTACACCCACCCAAATCGGGGCAGACGCCATGGAAAACGCCGGTAAGTTCCAGCGACCTGTCCTACCGGTATCAAACGGTATTCAAAGCTCCGACTATGAGTTGGCCCCCGGTGAAACGGTGGGGAAGAACCCCGGAGAGTTGACTGTCTTCTTTGCAGGCCGCCTGGCGGTTGAGAAGAACATCGATGTGCTGATTGAAGGTTTCTCAAAACTACCCCAGACCTTGCGGGAGCACACTGTCCTTGAAGTTGCAGGTACCGGTGAAATCCTCAACCAGCTCCAGGACAAGGCTCGTACTTGTGGTGTGAGCGATCGCGTGCGCTTCTTGGGGTATGTCTCTGACGAAGAGCTAAGAGCAGGCTACCTGCGGTGCGATGTTTTCTGTCAGCCAGGCACAGCAGAGCTTCAGTCACTGGTGACTCTCGAGGCCATGAGCGCTTCTAAACCCGTGGTTCTTGCTAACGCCCTAGCCCTGCCTCACCTGGTGGAGCAAGGAAAGAACGGTTTTCTCTTTGAGCCGGGTAACACGGATGAACTGGCAGGCTGCCTTGCCCACATCTTGGAGCTACCCGAACAAGAGCGGCGGGCTATGGGGGAGTATTCGCACCAGATGGTTACCCGTCATGCGGCGGATAAAACCTGGGAAACTTTCGAGTCCCTTTACCGATCCGATGAGTTGTACCGCCAGTTCGTGGAAGGCCGAGGCTAGAATCTGCCGAGGCAATCTATTGCGCCCAAAATGCGCAAGATAGGTGGAGTACCTGCTCTACTGGCTCAATGAGTAGTTTGGTAGGCGCAGTGTTTTTAGGTATTCTTAGAGGCAGTGCCGCTTGCACAAGCTGTACTGTGGGGCCTTAGCTCAGCTGGTTAGAGCAGGGGACTCATAATCCCTTGGTCGCGGGTTCAAGCCCCGCAGGCCCTACAAATAACACCTCTCACCTGGTAAAACAGGTGGGAGGTGTTTTTGGTTTCAAGTATTTTTAGGTCAAGTCATCTAGTGGTCACCTAATTTTCCTGAAGAAAGAGCCTCAATCTGAACAGAAAACTGCCCCTCTACCGCACGAAAGCGGTAGAGGGGCAGGTTCTTGAGAGGCCTCTGTACTACCAGAGCCCCCCATCTACTTAACCAACCAGTGCGTGTGGGTAAGGGGACAATTCTTACTTATCGGGCTCGATGACCTCATCTGCCGGCACCGGGTTAGCATTGCGGGCAGCCTGCGCATCAAGTTGAGTCTGCGAGCGACCAAAATAAGCCGTAGCAGACCCAGCCCCGGCCATACCTAGCACAACGCTAAAGGTCCTGATAGCCTCCTGAGCTGCAGCCCCGGTACCGCCCTCAACCCAGAAAGCAATACCAGTAACTGCCGCACCAAAGACGATAATCACCAGAGGAACCAGTTTAGAGAGGTTACCGAATGTACGCTCAGAGTTCATGGCTACATCCACCCATTCTTCTCTGCTTTCTCGAAGACCTTTGCGCGATTCTCCGGATCCTTATAACCGGACTTGCGAACCAGCCAGCCCACGGCGCCATCAAATGCGCGACCGGGTACTCCCATACGCCAGTCAGTCCATAGGTGGAAAACCCGTGACTGCAAGGTATTGATCTTGTTCTCCAGAGCGTTATCTCGGGCGGTCTTCCATGCGGTTTCAGAGATAATCGTGGTATGACCGGGCTCGCCGCCTTGCCGCTTGATAGGTTCGTTTAGAACCTCACGGACAGCACTCTTTACTTCTTCTTTGGTAGCCATATCTAGCCAATCTCCTTCTGTAGAGTTGCCCTTTCGGGCTTCAATAAATGGAATGGGATCTACACGGCCGTAGAACCCGTTGCCCCAAGCAAAAGGCTTGGGAAGAATTTCAAAATGAAGATGAGGGCCGGTGGTATAACCGGTATTCCCACTCTGAGCCACAACCTGACCGGCTCTAACAGAATCACCGCTGTTCAAGTCCGTCCTATTCAAATGTGAATAGGTACTCAAATAGGCCCCATGATCAATGACCAGGCAAATACCGGCATTGGTGCTCAAACCACCATAGCCACCGCCCACCAGGTACCAGCGGTCCGCCCAAGAAGTCTGCGGTAGATTATCAGCCCAGTCAGCCCACAGAACGGTACCCGGTGCAACGGCCTTGAGCGGAGTCCCTACCGGGGTTCCCCAGTCCACACCGGTGTGCCCGCCGCCAAGATTGGTAGAAAGTCCATGGCCATCGTTGAAAGACTGAGTAATGGGGTAGCCTTCCACCGGGTAAACCATTCCCTTGCTGCTAGATGTGCTCCAGCCAGTGGAGGTAGCTCCAAGTCCGGGGGCTGATGGGGCAAACTGGTTGAAATCTAAGTCAGATCCCCAGCCAGTTAGACGCCCGCCGCTGGTGTATTGCCAGCCTGCGATATTCCACCCAGTAATCTGCCAGCGCTTGATTGCATCAGCGAGGCTCATGTCAGCGCCGAACCCATCAGCTCGTCTATACGGGTACCAAGCTAGCCAGAGAGGGTACCCAGCATCGCCGATACTTGAATACTGGTACTTCACCAGCGGCGAAGCGTAGGTATAGAACCAAACAGGCAGTCCGGCCTTCTTGACCCTGTCTAAGAAAGTTTTAGCGTCCTTCTCTTGTGGCAGGTAAGCTGCCTCTTCCCAATCCAAAACGTAGAAGTCGGGGGTACCAACTTTTGCGACCTGGGCGAGAAAATAATCAGCTTGACCCTTCGGGTTCGGGCCGTTGTAGTAGTGGTACACCCCAATCTTTTTCCCTGAGTTTAGGGCTTTTGTGAACTGGTCAGCCATTGCCGGGTTGGTATAGCTGGTTCCTTCTGTTGCCTTGATGATGACGACATCCGCTTGGGCAATCACTGATTGTGGTATTCCGGTCTGATGCGAAGAGATATCAATTCCCCATAAAGTCATCACTGACCTTCCTTTCATGTATCGAAAAACCCCGGCTTGCGTGTAACCGGGGCAGTTTTGTGTAAAGAAAAAGACCCGAAGCTACTTGCTCGGGTCTACCTGCGGGCCATGCACGATGGTCACAAGCCCAGTGGGCGGGTCCGGTGGCGGGGGAGGAGCACCAGCCTCGATATGCGCAACCAGGTTCTGATTCCAGACTCGGTGAAGCCTAGTTTGCGTTTGAGCTTCGTCCGCAGCCTGTTGAGCTGACCGAACTTCCTCATGGGTCTTATCAAGCTCAGCCTGCATCTTATCTGCCCGTGTATCCTGCTGATCAATACGTTTGGAGAGTGCTTCGATGAGCTTGGTTTGGGCGTCCATCTCCGATGCCTTAACCACATGCTTCGGTGCAACACGTGCGCCTATCCAGGTGCCGGCAACGCCGCAGAGCCCACCAGTCATAGCTGTTATAAGGGGCATGGTTTCGGGTGGGAGCATTATTCACCTCCTTCGCTATGCTGGTTTGCCGGGTAGCTGGGTGGGCCAGGTGTCAGCGGTGAGCCAGAAGGCATGTGAGTCCCAAACATCATTGAGATTACCCGCCGATAGCTTGACCATGCTGGGATAGATGTTGAATACCCCTACGATGTTCGCGCCGCCTTCCTGCCAGAGCGGCTGGATACTACCGCCTTCAGGTGACTTCTTGAACCCCTGACCCAAGGGGTAGGTGTCTGTGGGCACGAAAGTGCTAGTCAGCTTGACTGAGTGAATCGCCAAGTAGACAACATTTCCACACCTACGGAGCCTGACCTTATAGCCAGGCTTTTCCTGGATATGCGGGTTGAGCTTGCAGAACTCGGTGGTAACATCGCGCCAGCCTGTGTCTTGCAGGGTACCGGGGTCTCCCTTGGGGCCTTGTAGCCCTTGGGGGCCTTGTGGCCCGCGTTCTCCCTGCTCGCCCTTGGGGCCAGCAGGTCCAACAGGACCGGGTATTCCCTGTGGCCCCCGGTCGCCAGTATCACCTTTGGGGCCGGGCGGGCCTTGCTCGCCCCTCAGCCCAGCTGGCCCAGGAGGGCCAGCAACGCCGGGATCACCTCTTTCACCCTTAGGGCCAGGTGGACCCTGCTCGCCAGGAGGGCCCTGTGGCCCAGCCGGGCCAGGTCTTCCGTCAGCGCCACGTGTCACATATTCCCCGGTCACGGGGTCAGGAACCGGGGCGACCTGCGCCAAATTCACCGGGGAACCAGCAATTAGCTCAAAAGCAAAATCGCTCATCTTTACGCTTGCCCCGGCATGGTGTAAGCGCGGGTATGCTCGCCAAACCCAGGTGGCTGGTTCCACACCATCACTAGGCACCAGCAAGCTCACCTCCACCTGGCCCAGCTCATCAAGGGCACCGACCACTGGGGCCGGTAGTGTCACAGACTCGCCATCTCGGGCGAACAGAAACGTCGGGGCAAAAAATACCGAACCGCTCAGAGGGCTACCATCGGGGGCTAGAAAATGGCCCCTTACCCCTTCATATTCCATTTCCCCCCCTACTCCTGGATAACAGCGTCATCCAACAGGACGCTCTTTAACGCATAGCGAATATGTTCATCCGTCACTCTCGCCATGTCCTTGCCCGGTTCAATGAGTGCATCTTTTTTCTTTTCGTACTCCGCCTGCGCGTATTCGAATACCGAGGCGAGGCTTGTCCCGTCGTTATTAACAGGAGCGGCAACCAGCATAGGTAGATGGCTGTCTACGGCGTATTGTGCGTTAGGGATACCCATACTCGATGCTAGGGCTATAGCGCGTTCACGGAGGTTTAGGTCTTTGGCGGCAGCGATAAGAGCATTTGAAGTGGGCTCCATCATTTATCTCCTTCGTCTGGAGCTAGCAAGATTTCGCCGGCTCGGATCTGGTAATCGAGGACAGCTGAGCGCAATCGCGCGTTTTCTTGTTCAAGCACGATAACTTTGGTTTCTAGCTGGGATTCTGTGAGCTGGGCCAAGGTTTCTCCTATCTTTCAAGGCCTAAAAGGATAAGATCGCACCAAACAGCACGAGCCTCAAAGGGTGAGTTGTTATATACACGTATCTTTATGTTTCCGTTAGTTGTCCAGGTCACGGCGGTGACATTGGCTAAGTTGAGTGAGGAAAGTTGAGCTACGCTATAGGGGTTTTGGCCACTAGCCTGTGTAAAGGGTTGCGTAGCCTCCCTATAATGTCCGGCCGGTATGTTGCCGAACTGAATTGCATGAGCCTGGAAGGCAGGGGACTTCTTGAACAAGCCGTCTAACCTCAGATTACCCACCAAGGTTGCCCCATCGGGGGTTATTAAAAGTCCCTTACGGAAGGGCTGGGTATGACCTGTTGAATTTCCGTCCTTGACGCTTAGGGTTAAGGCTCGTTCATTGAACTCGATTACGCCTTGTTTTCCGGTCTCCCCACCAACGTCATGCATTGTTATAAATCCATATGGCCTGCCGTTTACTGGGTGCGGGCCGTTAAAGATGCGAATGCGGCCGGTGCTGGAGTCGCCGGTGGTAAGTGATCCAACAAGAAGGTTATCGTTTCCATTGAGTCGGATGGTCTGGCGGCCTACACTATCCCAGGCTTGCACCCCCGCAGTCGTTATTTTTACCCCTCGGTTAGTATCGGTGTTAGTTTGGATGGCCGCAGAGCTGATGAGTTCCGAACCTAAATTCTTTACATTGATGCGTTCTGCTACCAACTCGGGCGTGACTAGGGACTCAATTACGGTTGCACGGTTCAGGATTGCGTCATCGGTCACTACCAATTTTTTAGACTCAACCGACATGGCAGAAACAACTTCTGCGGCCATTTCACCAGTCACATTGAGCTGTGCCACGTCTACCGTGCCTGTTAAAATCGCGTCACGCCCCACTATCACCCCATTGGCATTGATATATGCCGAGGCCTTCTTCCCGGTAGCCTCAGTGGTTAGCTCTGCTTCTGCCGCTGCGATGCGCTCACCAGCACTTGCGAGCTTAGACTCGGCCACCGCCAACGATTCCTGAGCCTGTGTTATCTTTTCCTGCCCGTCAGCAATTCTGGCATCATAGTTGGCGATAGCGTCTCCATCCCACCGGTGAGAGGAACCTTGGGAGTCGAAGAAGCTCACATATTCCCCAGCAGAGGCGACTTTTACGCCGTGAGGTACCGAGACAGGGGTTTTGAGCGGGTTCAGTAGGCGCCGTAAAGAGTCCTGCGGGTTAGCCGGTCTTTGGTCGATGACTTTCACCATGAAGCCTCCTGAAAGTCTAGGGTTACCAGGGGGTCTAAAGACCCAGTCATTTTGATTAGCCGCATATCGTAGGTGCCGGCGGGGACTGACACCCATTCCCCCAGCGTTACTTTGCAGATATCTCCTACAAAAAAAGACCCCAGCGGGGTCTTAGAAGAAGCGACATTTACCTTGAAGGTGACCTGATCGAGCATGTTCTGCCGGGATTTGAGCGCACCCTCGGCTTTCACCTGTAGGGGCCCCGGCTCGGGCTGGTCAGAATCTGAGAGCACATCTTCCAGGAAAGGCGCGCCAGCAGCTACAGATTGGAGGTCTTGGGCGTAGACTCTCACAATGCCCTCCCCCTCCCCGGCACCGGTGTACCACACCCGGGAGACCAGGTGCGCGCCGGTGCTGATGACGCGCGGCTCAGTCACATCAGAGGCTGGGGCAGTCGTATCAAAATCAGGCGTCCAATCCTGCGCGATAAAAGGCCAGGCATGGGTGCCATGCTGAAATCCCCACTTGATGCGGGTCTTTTCACGATTCGCCCACTCAGGCCGGAGCATAATATCTGGGCCAGCAATCACATTCGACAGCTCTTCCCAGCGCTTATCAATCTGATTATTCGCCAGGTTCCAGCCCTCATAGGTGCGTTCTCTGGTGGCCTGCTCATAGGGGGAAGCATGATATATCGGCAGAGCACCACCGGGCTTATCCATGCCATGCTTGCACAACTCCCATGCAATAGCCCCATAGGAGAGACCACGGTAGGCCAAGGTCTGCCACACGGTACGGCCCCGGAAAATAGCTCTGATACCTTCACAAGTAAGCACCAGGGTGTCAGCATCCTCGGCCCCCCAGTCGGTGATCGGCCCGGCCACCACCGGGCGTTCGATACCATCAGGGCTGGTGAAGGTCACCAGGACGCCACCTGACCAGGGTGCCCACCAGAGCCTTTCAGTACGCCGGAGCTTGTCCTTCCCAACCGTCACAGAAAAGGACTCAGTTTTATTCAGCTCGATGCTCCACGACAGGGCGTGGGCATCTATGCTAGAGCCGACCTCACCAGTGGTCGTCCGCAGAAAATAAAGGCTATACAAGGGCTACGCCCCGGTCTCCAACATGGAAAATATCTCCGGGGAACTTATCAGCGTGACCATGCTGAACGCGCCAGCGCCCGGTACTGCCGGCCTGCACCCAGCGGCGCTCAACAGTGTAGTGGACCGTATGCCGACCTGCATTCAAGTCCATTCCGAACTCAAAGTGGCGCACATCCCAAATATTGCTAAACCCGCGCTCAAAGGAGCGTTTTAGCACGCCATCCACATAAATCTTGTACATGACTGACCCTCCAGGGCGCTGGTCACCATTTATGTCTGCGGCTAGTTCTGTAGATACGCAAGATTGAAGGGAGATCTCGATGTTTCGGTCTGTTGGCAGGTAGAAGGAACCGGCGCCACGCTTGAATACACCTTCTGCCTTAACACTAGTATCGGTATCAACAAAGCCGTAGAGCGTGCCCAGCGATGCACCGCGAGGCCGGGCATACTTGGTGTCACCGGTTCGCTCAGCCTGGTTAGTTCCGGTGGTCCCAGCATTGACTGTGTACCTGGCAATCTCAACAGCATTGGCAGGGACAGAGCTACTAACGCCCACAATCACCGCGTTATTGCCGTCAGAACCACCGAGGTTCTGCTTTACGTACACCACATCAGTGCGAGAGCCGATAGCGGGAGCAGGTTCTGTGGGGATAGTCTGCGGCGATACCGGGGCCTTGACGTACCGGTCACTGGCTAGAGCGATAACTACGGCACCAGCTTTGATGTGGTAGCTCATGCCAGTGGTGCTGTCCACCTCGCAACCCGCCAAAATGCCGGGGTTTGCGTACTCAGCCGCAGTGATGATCTGAATATCTTCTGGCGTGGTTCCGTTGCCCTGTCCGTCTGGGCCGATACCGAAGCTTGTAGCCATAACATTTCTCCTTAGATATAGGTGTCTTGAATTGTCACGTCACACCAGCCTGTTGATGGGGCCAGCGCTTCAATCCGGGGTTGAATAGCAGTCCCAGCAGGAACCGTCACCCAGTCACGTCGGGTTAACCGATAGGTTTGGTCAGCCCCGCCGACCGTCACCGACCCAGTACGGTTATCAATCCGCGCCGGATTTGACGGGTGTATAGGGGAAGGGTATTCGATGACACGGTTGCCAGTGACGATACGGAAACCAGCAGGCCAGGAGCCACTCACCGTATAGACCGGGTGCGCATCAGCATTGCCGTTATTTGCACAAGCCCCAGTAACAGGCGCACCAGCACCCCACTCAAGAACCGGGCTCCCAGCTTCCCGCATACTAATTGTGTATTCCTGGGAGGCATCGGTTACGCTTCCCAGTGGGTGATTGGCCCATAAGGTTACAAGTAAGGATGTGTACCCATCAGGAACTGGGACAAGCCGAGTCCATGTCTGCCACTCACCGTCGGATTCCACTACTACACTCCCGTTAGGGGACTGTGTAAGATATTTAAAAATTGAGTTGTTTCCCCAACCCCACAGATGCGAGCGAATAGCCATCTTTGATCCTGGTCGATCTGCGCGGTTACGCACAGTAATCTGATATGTCTTACCAGCCTGAACCTGTGCAGTAGCTGCATCACCGGTCTGATAATCTGAAAAACTAAAGTACAGCTCACCGTTTTCATTGCGGGTGGCCGGTAGAGACCGGGAACGAGTGAGTTCCATTCCAGGGAGTTGTTCACCTGATTGGGCAAAGAGCGGGTATCGAAGCCCTTCACCCGTACCTGCCGGGAAAATTTGGTACGTACGGGCCGGGGCATAGAGAAAAGGATCAGGCGCTGTCAGCGGAATCTGAAATTTGAGCGCCTCAGTCCCTGCATACGCGTGTTTGATGTCACCAGCTAGCTTCACGCGTGAGACCAAGGTCAGATTATTTATAGAGACTTCAAGCTCTCCGAATTCTCCGTCCCAGAGGATGCCAGAAAGAAACCTGTCAGCTACGCTCCTATCCCATTCATCCAAAAAATGCAGCACACCTGAGAGCGTTATCTCTCGACTGGTGCGTAAGCTTGGGACAGTGAAGTATCCATGCCCAAGCTTACGCTGAGCCCCAGTATCTGAGACACCAACGCCCCCAAACCAGCCAACAAGATCAGTCAGCCAACCTTCAACCTGAGCCCCCAACTCTTCGTGGTTGCTCAACCTAAAATCTAGTCCAGCACCGCGCAATATAACATCACGGATAACCATTAGATACCTCCTACTCTAGAAAGCTCCCAGGCCATACCTTCAGCAATGCGAGCGCCGAACTTATCCGGGCTAATGCCTTCTCGTTCTGGGATGATGACTTGTATTGGCTGATTACCGATGTTGTTGCTGGATTGGTTTTGAGCGATTTCATACATTGCCGCCCACTGCTGGTCGGTCAGCACATAATCGGGGGTAGCCCGCTGGTGGTCAATGAGTTGGACCCCTCGATTGATGATCCCGCCCTTATCGTAAAGAGCTGGCGGTTCACCAACGATTCCACCGAGCGCAAAGCCACCGGTGAGCTTATCTTTGACCCACTCAACAGCCGAGCTGATGGACTTCTTGGCGATTCCCACCGGCATCTCAACAAAGCCGTTACCCTCAAAGCGACCAAGGGCTGCGTCAATGGCCTTATCCGTCAGCCCGGTAATTTTCTCGGCGATAACACCCAGAAAATCAAAGCCACCGCCATCTCCGACATCGTAGGTTTTCACCCCAGCCCCAGGAGCACCCCAGGCCTTGACTAGCGCACCATAATCCAGGGAGGTAGGCACCTTTGTGCCAGCAATAGCCGGGTGCATAATCGACCCAGGATTATCGGTATGGTGCAAGGACAGGGCATGCCCTAGCTCGTGACGCAAGATAGCAAGCGCCATATTGCGCGGGGAGCCGGGGTTGATCTGAATGCTTGAGCCGTTGTTGAACCCCCAGGGGCCAGCAGTGCCGTAGCCGAAAGAGACACTGGGGGAGCCGGTGCCCATGATGATGGGCAGAGCCGAACGGCCAATCCAAGCTTTGGCCACATCTTCGGTGTTCACACCGTGGATGAAGGTCTTAGGGACAAAAAGACGGCCAGCAGAAGCGATTGCATTCTGGAAAGCACCCCAGATACCAGAACGACCCGAAGGGGGTGCTCCGGTACTGTAGGACTCTGATCCGGCCCAGCCCCGGCGGGTGCCAGCTGCAGCGCCCTGGCCCTGGTTGAGCCAGGTTTTTGCCGCTCCGACACCACCGGCATTAGCCGCAGCGTTAAGGCCGTGAATGAAGCTAGAACCCAAGGCTCGTGTAGCCTCAGGCACGAGCACCCCTTCACCCTTACGCATGGGCACTAAGAGCTCGTCCTTCTTAGCGCTCTGGTAGCCGGGGAGGATACCGCCACGAGCAAAACCCAGCTCAATTCGGGAGATGTTCCCCTCTTCATCATTTGAGGTCCAGAAATTATTTAGCTTGTTGTATCCAGCAATCAAGCCATCATTGATCACAGTATTGATAACCCAGCTAATAGGTTCTTTCACTAAATTTTTGAGCCCATCCCATACCCTGCCGATACCGTTTTTGGTTTTCTCGAAGGCCCCCTTGAGCACCTCAAGAGCCCCGCTGAGCTTAGGAAAGACTTTGTCGGCAATGAAGCTACCGACCGTGGAAATCTTGTCACTAATCCAGGACCAAACCGGGCTGATAATGCTTTCCCAGAACCATTTAAAAACGGGGCCGAGAACGTTCTTCAAGAAGCCGTAGACCAAACCGAAAATGACTTCGATGATCTTCCAGGCCACCTGAATAGCGATAACGATCCCGTTCCACACCGGGGTGATGATATTACGCCAGAGCCACATGAAGATAGGGGCTAGAACATCACGCACCACCGCAACCACAAGGTTAAAGAGTGGCACGATCATTGTGCTCCAGGCCCACTGAATGATAGCCACAATCAGCTTGAAAGTCGGGGCGATAATGGTCTGCCAGAGCCAGATAAAAATCGGACCCAATGTGCCCTGGATAAAACTCCATACTGCGGCGAGCGCAGGTTGGATGTAAGTAACCCAGGCCTGCTGGATAACCGTAGCTATGGCGGACCAGGCTGGGGTGATGACTTCTTGCCAGAGCCAGGTGAACCAGTCACCCAAGATGCGCAGGCCGGTTTGGATGGCCGGCCAGGCTGTAGCGGTCCACCAGTCCACGACAGCTCCGATAGCTACCTGGATGTTAGCCCAGGCCACCTGCACTAGGTCACGGAACCATTCAAGGTTGTTGTAGGCCCAGATGATGCCTGCGGTTAGGGCTCCGATAGCGATAACAGCGATGCCGATGGGGGAAGTGACAAAAGCCAGCGCAGCACCGGCTGTTGTAGTAGCCGCACCCCACAGGGTAGTAGCAATGGTCACCAGTTTCAGGGCACCTTGCCAGGCGAGGAAGGTAGCTACTGAGGCACCGATGCCAGCCAGGATTGGGCCGATAATGTTCCAGTTATCTGTGATGACCGCCCCGAACTTGGCTGCAAGATCGCGGGCGCTTGTAAACGCCCCAACCAGGGTTGAGGCCAGAGCCTCAGCGAGGGGTCCTACCGCGTTGGTTGCTAGGTCAATTTTCTCGGTGATGAACCCGAAGATAGGGCGAATCAAAGGGAAAATATCTTTGAGTAGGGTAGCGCCGAACCTCCCGAGTGCGGCGTTCATATTTTTGAAGGCACCGCTGGTGGTTTCCCCGCCCTTGAGCGCTAACCCTTGCAGGGAGCTCATTGCAGCCAGGAAGGTGTCAGAGCTGATTTTGCCTTCAGAGCCTAGCTTGTAGACTTCCTCCGCGGTGATACCCATTTCTTTCGCCAGCATTTGCACCACGGGAATACCGGCATCGGAGAGCTGGGCAAAAACATCACCCTGCACCTTGCCGCTGGCGGCCACCTTGTTGAAGATGGATCCCATGGAAGCCATGTCGGTGCCCGCGATGGTAGCGGCGTCACCGACTAGGCCGAGGTATTTGGCTAGGTCTTTACCTGGTTTGATACCGGCTGCCACAGCAGAAGCGGCTGTGGTAGCTGCTTCATCCATGCCGAAAGCCGTGCCCTTAACTGCGGTAAGGGCGTTGTCCATGATGGCTGAGACGTCTTCGGCGGTGTCACCCAGGCCAGAGAGTTTAGATTCTGCGTTTTCAATAGCTGAAAGACGGCCAAAGCCCTTGACCAGAGCGGTGCCGAGCATGCCCGTGAGCGAAGCGGCAGCCGCCGCCGCACCCACTTTTATGCCCTTACTGATTTTATGACCCATTGAGTGAGCCGTTTTCTCAGCGACAGCCTCAACGGGGCCAAGCTGCTTTTCAACCTCACGCTTAAATCCCTTGCCCAGGGAAGGGATAATCGGTAAATAAGCCTTAGCCAGCTCAATAGCCACAGCAATACCCCCTTTCAAGGGTGCAGGTTTCAGGTTGGTTGCTTCACCCAGTAGCGAGCGCGGAATACATATCCTTGGCCTGATCACCCAGCATCTCCAGCACTTCCGCTAGGGGCGTGGGTGTGCCGCGGTGCTTTACGGTCTCATCCACTGGTTCAAGGCCAGGCAGGTAGATGGGCGCAGGGGGTTTAGCGCCGGGTTGTGAAGCGTCCTTTGACTTCGACCAGATCAGCCACTGCATCATGTTGGAAATCCCGTTGAGCATTTGCTCAGTAGGGCTCCACTGCCTGCTAGTCCCATGCTCTGCCACAGCTAGCGCCGACCCTGGTGTTTCGTTCATGCGCCGGGCAAAAACGAACAGAGCATGCCAGGGCAGGTCAGGGCTACCGACCTTAGAGAGGGCCGGTAGCCCGTGGGTTAGCAGATCTGCTTCCAGTGCCGGTCCGTGGCCAGCTTCTAGAAGGTCAAGGACGGCTAGGATTCCCCCAGGTCTACACCTGATGCTTCCTGCCACTGGACGAAAAATTCTTTGAGGTCTTCGAAAGTAAGTTCGTCGATAACCTCCAGAGCCTCCTCATCGGCGTGCATTTCAATGATCTTGAACATGAGTTCGGTTTCGTCTTCCTTACGGTTCTTACGTAGGAAGCCGACCTTCACCTTGAAAGGTTTGATGTTTACTTCCCCGGCAGGGGTGTCAATCGTGAGCAGCTTCTTTGAAGAGGGCTTGCGGTCTGCGGGCTTCTTCTTGGCCATCTTGGGGGTCTCCTTTGAACAAAATGAGTGATAACAAGGGGGTGCTGGGGGCTTTGGTGACCCGGCTCAGTAGCGCGCCCCCAGGATTGACTACCGAGCCGGGAGAGTAAGGAGTGGGGAGTGTTTAGGTGGCGTCCGGCACGAACTCGTACTCGTAGCCATAGACCCCGTTCTCATCGGGGTAGCACTCGACCGTGACGGGATAAGAAATCAGCCCACCATGGTGATACTGGCTTTCGCCAACTTCAGTGATCTGCGAGCTGGGGTAGACCAGACGGATCTTTGCCGCCCCGTCCTTCATATCGGCCACACGCGACTTGATAGGTAGCTGGTCAGCTTTCTTCAAGATGGAGCGGTTGGTCCCACCCGCACCAGGGGCGCTGGTGACGTTGGCATCCCCGAACACATCTTTGAGGGACTCCTCGGTACGTTCGATGATGGTGAAGGTGACGGTGATGCTGTATTCGGACTGAAGTACCCGCGCCAGATGACCGCCCCAAGACTTAACCTTGTCGGTTGAGCGAGTAGGGGCCTCTTTCAAGCCCTCCTCACTGATCAGACCACCAATCTTGAAAGCCTCATCCAGGGTCACGGTTGCGTCCGTGGGCAGAGCGGTACCTAGAGGGGCAGAGAAGATACCGCCAGCGACATTCAGCGGGGCACCCACTCGGGTTTGATTGACTACAGTAGCCATAAAAGTTTTTCCTTAAATAGAAGAAGCCCCGGAGGGGCTTAGAACTGATAGGTAGCGTGGGGGCGCCATGGGGGAATACCTTGATTAGGCTGCCGGGACGTTTCGTGCGGCTGCTGGGTCCTTGACAACCTGCACAGAAACACCGGTCTGGCCATAATTAGGCTTTTTAGGGAGCCAGCCTTGGGCTTCCCAAGCATCCTGCTCTTGCACCGAAGAACAGACATGGGTTACCCCTTCAATCGAGGGGTGGTACAAAGTAGCGCTGGTGTAGGTTTTCTTAGCCATGGTTTAGTCCTCCAAATGGATAGTGATGGTCTCTAAAGTGGTTGAGATTGTGGCCGTGAATGTGACCCGGTAAAGGGCAGGTGCCTGCGGGTCATCGTAGGCTCGGGGCGGGGCGATCTCTGCTTTATAGATAGGTTGCCCGGTTGCTGTAGTACCACGCATGGCAAGGGCAAGAAGGGCGGCGTAGGCCCGCTGGGCTGTAGCGTAGGCGCTGACACTGTCCTCTTCCCACACCTCAATGAGAAGATCAGCGGTGTCGCGCTGGCCCTCATAATCATCGTCGGTGCCACCGGTACGCGAAACCCTGACCGTACCTGCCCCACGCTCAGCTGGAACAATGGTACTGGCCTTGATCCCCGCCTGCCGCAATGAAGCCACCATATCGGCTTCAATATCCCGTGGAACCGAAACATCAAAACTGCGCATGGGATTACCTCGCATTCTTGAGAATCGTGGCGTTCTTTGAATTATCAAGGCGGGCCTTATAGGTTTCAGCATGCACATTAGCCAGCGCCCTGGTGCGGCCAACCTTGACGCTAGACCCATACCCCTCACCTGCTGCCTGCGCTATGCGCTCTGCTTCTTTCGTGAGAGCACCCTGCACGCTGGAACTCTTGAGATACTTTTTTATCTCGCCACTATTGAGCACTAGCTTCAGCTGATTACTCATAGTTCTAACCTGTTTTCTTCTGAACGATGACATGGACCCCGCTGGCCTGCAAGAAATCAGCGAACCCTGTCTGTGACCAGGTGCGGGGGGTGCCGATGACTTCGCACTCGCTACCGTCAGGCAAAATAACTCGGTCGTAGGCGCTGAGTTCAGTCCCCGGAGGGGCGTAGATATCCCAGGTGCTAGTGGTTGCCCAATCCCGCCCCAGGGAGGCTTGCTCGGTGGCGCTAGCGGGCGCTATCCCGTAGACCTGAACTATCTCAGGGGGCCTGTAGGTGCGTCTCTGATTACCATGAGCATCTCTGTCCCCTAGAATCTGGCGACTCACCTGGATACTTTGCCCAGCCTGCAGCAGGAAAGGTGTCATCAGGGCACCCCATCTAACAGGTCAAAGGTGAAAGCTCGCTGCCGGCCTGCACCCAGTAGCTTCTTCTCAGCCCTTGTCAGGTACAAGGCGTTCTGGCTTCCAGGGCTCGAGAAGCCTAGAGCAGTGGTGAATGGGCCGGCGCTCTGGCTGATCGAGGTAGCCCCCTCTGGCAATGCAGACGAAGCCATTGCACGGCGAACCATCTGACAAACCACCATGACAGCAATAGCAGGATCAAGGGTGGCCCCCGCCCCCAGATTGGCCTCCACCAGAGCACTTGCATCAGCCAGGAGCACCTGAGCATGAGCATCTGAACCAGCTGGCATATCCGGCCACCGTGCTCTTAACTGATTTACCGTTGCCATCGGCGGGCTAGATTGGGGGGAGGGCATCATCATTTAGCTCGCTTTCTTGCCTCGTGCGCGCTTGGGCGCTGGCTCCTTGACTGGTGTGTAACCAGTTGCCTGTAAGGCTTCAGCAAGCTCGTCTGAAGCTTCGACGACCGTACCGGCTGGGCTTTTAAGCTGGGTCATGCTGGGCTCCTTTTAGGCAGTGGTGTACTTGATGAAGGCTTCCTTATCGTGCAGGAGCCAGGCGTACTCGGCTTCTGCGCGGATAGCAACGAGGTTGTGTTCCCAGAGGCTGGTGAGCTCGCCGTTGATGGTAACCGTTGCCTGGGTAGAGATGTCGAAGCTGATGCCACCGACAGTACCCCAGACGGCCTTGGACCAGTCACCGCCAAACCCAACGACGTCGTCCTTGGCAACAGTCTCCCCAATGTAGGCATGACGGCCTAGCAGACGACCGTCACGGACGGTTGCAGCGGTATCGGTGGTGGGGGAATCAATGAACAGCGGCCGGCCGTTGGTATCGACAGCACCGTTGAAGAGAGGCTCTGTCACAGCGTCAAAGGCGAAGCCGGTGAGTCTCTTCTTGGATTTGACCAGCAGATCAAGGCCTGCATTGACGTCTGAGAAGATACCGCCGTTTTCCTTGGTAGCAGTGCCAAGGGCAACGCTTTTAGTGGTGTTGGTCAGCGCCTGGTCAGCCCCAAAGGGCGAGTCGATGCCGTGGAGGGTTGCCGCGTCAAAGGCGCTGGCAAAGGCCTCGGCAATGTCCTGGCGGTAGATGCTCATATAGTTTCCGGGGTTTGCACGCACGACTTCAGCGGAAACTACAGCAATGGCCGCGATCTTCTTGGGTGTCATGGTTTTAAGCGCAAGACCGCCTGAGGTGGTCGGCTTTTTGCCGCCTTCAGCAACCCACGAAGCTGTGGGCTTAGAAGTAACAACGGGGATTTCGATTCCAGCGTGCCCCACTGGCACCTGGCGCACTAGCTGCTGGACAACCGAGTTCTTGCGTGCCTCTTGGAAATAAGCCTGGGCGGCTTCAGGTTTGATAAACCCAGCAAATTCTGAGGTATCGGTGGGCTTGTTAATAGCCATAATTTTTGCTCCTTAAAGAAGAAAAGCCCCAAAAGCGGGGCATAGGGTGGGTAAATTGAGTGAGCTGGTTAGACGATGCCAAGAGCCCTTTTGAGGGAATTCTCTAGCCCATCACCGTTCAGGGCCAGCGCTTCGCTTTCAGCCCCAGAGGGGACGATGGTGCGCTGTGATGCAGGAGCTTTTGAACCCAGGAGCTGAGCCAGCTGCTCACCGTGTGCGGTGAGCTCTTCAAGGGTTGAACCAGCCAATACTTTAGCCGGCACTCCTGTTGCTTCAGAGACCTGGGCCTTCCACTCAGTGAGCTGGGCTGCAGCTTGTAGTTCGGCTAACTTGGCTTCGGCTTTCTGCGCGCGTTCAGCTAGTTTCTGTTGCTCGCTCTTGGATGCTTCTTCGAACTCTTCAAACTTGCTGGCCTTGGCTTTTAGCTCGGCGTAGTCAGCGTATTTGCGGCGCTCACGTTCTAGCCGGTTTTCAATCACGCGATTGAGCTCTGCCTGACTGGTAATCGGGGAGAAGTCATGAGCTGAGGTGTCCTCAGCCTGTGATTTCGGCTCGGGTGGAGCCTCTACGCCGTTTGTGGTTTCGCTCATGGTTGCTTGCTCCTGTCTTGTTCTTCCGCGACCGGCAAATGCAGGTTGCGTCTATGGTTGTTACCGCCCTGTTGCCCCCTGGGCGTGTGGGGTAAAAACTTTAGGGTATAGAAAAGCACCCCAGCTGCCTGGGGTGCTCCTTGTTACGGCATTGAGAGGTGTCAGAAGGTATATCCGAACTCCTCTTCGATGACTCGTTTGTAGTCTTCGGGAAGATAGGGCCGGTATCGCTTGGCATATTTTTCCAAGATTTCGATGGTCATACCTGGCTCTTGCTCTGCATCAAGCTCGTCTACAGCGAATCGTTGATGGGGGTTTGTGGGCATAATCAGTTGTAGCTCTCTCAGCAGTCTGAGAGCTACATCTTCAAGATCAATCGTGTCAGCTAAATTTGTGCCCATAGACATCAGGATAGTCTGTTGACGAGTACTTTAAAAGCGGTTCAGCTGAATTTCCTTCAGGGAAGTACTTTTCTACACCGTCTCCCCGTATAGGAAATACCGTGCCGACTTCTCCATTTCGTATTCGTACACGGATTAGCACTCCCCGAGAGTAGCCCTCGTATAAGAGAGAATCGCCGTCTTTCAGAATAGCTTTTCCATGCAGTTGTATATCTTCGATAGCCCCCAAGATGTCTTTCTCTGTCCACCAGGGCGGGAACTGTGTCTTACCACGTTTGGTGGCGCCGTACACGTGTCCACCGCCTTTTCGGTCTCCGTGCAAGATGTGACGTATCTTCTTATCCGACAGCGGAGCAAGCTGGCGTTTTGAAAAGGGAATGTCCCCAGAATTTACCTGATAGGTGGGGTCATAAATTGAGGGTAGTAGCCGCCGGATAAGGGCAGCGACCTCTTCATCAGTTGGATGTTTCCCAGGGAAGCGATCACGCAGTTCTTTCTCCCCAAAGAGATAGCGCTGATAGAGCAAATCCGGATCATAGCCCTCAATAATCGGGTCATCAGAGCCGAAAGAAGGGACTATGACACAGTCACAACCGGCGTGGAAACTTTTGCCGGTTTTCTGAGCTGTACTAGCCGATTCTTTAGTGGCGTAGACCCAACCACGAGAAGCTAACATGTGGCAAAAAGCGCAGGTTTCAGAGCCAGCAGGTACCCGAGCGAACTTCAGGGCCTGACCGTCACGCGCAGCGTTAGTCAGCATGGTTGAGCGGGCCGTCTGCTTGACCGACCGCTCAACCACCTGATTCAGTTTCGCCCGGGTACGCTTCAAGGCGTCGTCAGCAGGCAAGGAAGTGTCAAAGAGGGGACCGATCACGGCTCGAACGTTGCTACGCACCACCTCTGCCGCCGGAGGTTCACCAAGCACTGAGCTAAAGGAGCTAGTGGTGTAGGCCCGACGCATCTGCAGGTACCATTCCTCAGCGCCAACAGCGGCCATATTCCCGTACTCTTCGACCAGGAGCGGGACAGCCTCAAGCAGAACCTTTCGCTTGGCTTCAGCTTGCTCAGGAAGTCTACTCAAGAGCAGTTCCAGGTCTTTGATAGCCAGTTGAGCAGCCAGGTTACTTTGCGAGCGCAGAGCTTCCACACTTGTCTGGTCAATCATTGAGACCTCCTCCTACATGTCTGTGCCCTCGGTGTCAGGCACAGGGCTGGGAGTTGAGGTGCGGAGCTGAGCCAAGGCACTGACTCCCTGAGCTCGTCTCTTATCGGCCAGTAGGCGCTCAATAGCTGATTGTGAGTACCCGAGCTTTTCCAGGATGACCGGTGACTCAGCGAGCCAGGGCATAACTGTTACTTGCTTGAGCACGGCGTCAGCGGCGGCTGCATCAGAAACGTGCAGGGTTGGGGCGAACCAGCCGGTAACACGTTCTAGACCGTCTTGCGCCCTACCGTCTCTCAAAATCACCGAGGTGTAGGCCAGGCGGTGCAAGGAGGAAGTAAAGCCGCGTATCATCCTGTCAGCTGCCAGCCGTAAGGGGTCCCGCTGGGACTGAATAGCCGAGTCAGAGGACGGGTTATCTGAGGGGAAACCAAGCTCATCTAGCGGTATCTGAGACTCAGCAGCGAGAAGGGCGGCCCACTGCCTCAGCTGGTCGGTGTGTGGCTGCATAGAGAGCTGTGAGAACTGACCAACTTCAGGGATCTGGCCCTCTTCATCCCTGCTGACCTCTAGTACTCGGGAGATGAGCGCCGACCATTTGGAATTTGCGAAGGCATCCGGCTCAGCCCCAAGCACGTAGCGTTGGGGTGAGGCGAAAAACTCAGCACCAATCTCAGACCGAACAATTGTTCGAATGGCTGAATCGGTGAGGGACATGACGGCCCGGCTGATACGCGAGCGCCCAAAGGGGCGACGCAAATCAGCGCCAGCGACGACGGGTTCCATGAGCACCCGGCCCGTTGGGTTGGGGATAATCTCTGGGATCACCCGCCCTCCGGCTCCAATGCTCAAGATAACGACCTTATCCATGAAATAGGCGACGTACTGGTTTGGGGTGCCCTCCAGATCGTATCCAGTAACCGCTAAGCCCGCTGAAAGAGCCCTACGGCGGGGGTCCCACAGGCCAGTTGCGGTGTGGGCCGATTTGACCTGCCACAGGATTTCAGGTTCACCCGCAGTTGTCTGGCCGTGAGAGACTGTGATAAAAGCACAAGAATGGGTCAGAGCGCTGGTGACCGCTTCATCAAAAGCCTTGCGGAAGTCGTTGGCGTTGACCATTTCATCTAGCCCGAATGGGTCTTCGGTCTTGCCGGGGGCAACAAATCTTTCAAAGTGAATACGATCAGCCAACACATCCACCGTTTTGGCTGGCCAGCCCAGCACTGACTCCATAGATCGCAGCTGGGGAGGTACCGAAATCCGCAGGTCTTTGAGTAGCACTTTCTGATCATAATAGAGTTGCCTGCTCATATTGCGGTAGCGTTTAGCTTCGAGCTGGTTGCGCATTTTCTCGATGGCACCAATCTCAGATTCACCCAGCCGAGGGGTTGCCGGGGTGGCAATAGAGCTGACGGCGTGAAGCATCATACTGAAACCACCTGCTTTCTTCCTGGCCTGCGCCTAGTTATTTTTGCGCCCCAAAAGGCGAGGGTTGCGGCTTCCATAACGGTCACGGAGCCACCTTCGGGGGCCTCCCAACCAAAGCCACCAGCTTTACCGATAGACCGACGCGAGGCTGAGAGGACTTGCTGAGTTAATCCCTCCTGGCCTGAATGGGCAAGACCGCCCTCAACAACACCACGGTCAAACATAGCGTGAGCCGTAATGACCTGATCTGTGGTCGGAGTGATAATCAGCAGTTTGTTCTTCACACCAGCGTCCCGCAGAGCCTGAACCAGGTAACCAACACCCGCCTTACCATCAATCACGAACTGCGCAGCAGTGGACTTGCGTGCCACAAGGAACTCAACCAGCCAATCCGTGCCACTGGCCACCGGCTCAGAGCGAATAGCTTCAACGAATATGGGGCCACCATCTGCTGGCTTCCGGGCTGCCGCCAAGGCAACCTCAGAACCATCAACACTAAAACGGACCCCAAAGACATCCTTCCCCTCAGCAGGCGGCTCAGAGACCAGCACCTTCCAAGCATCAGACCTAAACGCCTTTGAGGTAGCGGTCTTATCCCAGATACCCAAACCCTCACGCCTGAACGAGTCATCTGAGCCCAAGAGCTTACGCATACGCAAAATAGCTGTTTCGCTCGTGCGGTGCGGGTAGGACGGATTAGCCTTAGCCCACTGCACCCGAGAATCAGGGTTCGCGTTCTCATCAGCAGAGAACTCCACATAGAGAGTATCCGCGTCCCCAGCCAAAGCAGCTTCACGGCGGCTGGCAAAAACCTCCCCAGGGTCAGAAGGACGCGGAGGGGTACCCAAAAGGATAACTAGACCATTCTCCGCGGCGTTGGTGGCAGGAACCATGTCCTCCATTGCCTTCTCCGAAAGAATCTGAGCCTCGTCAAAAACCTCAACATCCACCTCAGCAAAACCACGGCCAAACCCGTTCTCACGAGCCCCAAAAAGGATACGAGAACCATTAGCAAAGACCACAGCTTCCTTACCCGAACCTCGCTGAATAGTCTTAATGAAGGGAGCAATCTCAGGGCGATTAGCCACCCCCTGCATAGACCCAAACGTCTCGGAATGAGTACGAGCACGATGCGCCGTCCACAGCACCAAAGTCCTAGGCTGAGCAATACAGAGAGCAAACATAAGCCCAGCCATCATATGAGTCTTACCCACCTGGCGAGGGATAGACGCGACCGCCCCACCCACACCACACCCATAAACCCCATCGGCTCGCTTAGCGAAAAGAAGCTGCCCAAAACCAACCTGCCAACGATCCAAGGGATAGCTCATCCGCTGAAGCTGACGGGCAATCATCGGCCAGGCAGTAGTCTCTAAACCCTGAGGAATAACAAGATGCCTAGCAAGATCAGATAGCTTCCTCTGAGAAGGGGCTCTCCGCTGATAACTCATCCTCAGCATCCCCTCCCTCATCCCCGTACTGCTTCTCTAACTCCTCAAGTTCCTGAATTTCTTTAGACAGCAAAAGGTACTGGCGAGAGAGCGCAGCAAGATCACGGGCAAGAGTGTTCTCAGAATCAATATGGCGGGTAACCACAGACCGAAGCGCCTTAAGGCTATCTAGCCTGCTGCCCGTCTCCGCCGCTTCCGTTACCGACCCTGCTACAGGCCGGGCAGCCAAGTCCAGAGGCTCCAGCTGCTTCTTACCAGCCACTCAGGACCACCCCCGAACACTAAATTACAAAAAACATGTGTGGAAAAATCGAAATGACCAGGGCATCTGTGTATTTTCGCTGGGGAGATATCGCTATGCCGAGGGGCACTGGCAGGGGTAGCAGGGGAGGGGCACCTCCCCTACCCCCAACACATCACCAAGGAACAGCTGTCGGAAAAACCACCGGAACTGCCCTATCCGTAGCCCTAGACCTCACACCCCGAGAAGCACCCAACTTCCCACCTAAGCGCTGATTGCACAGCCTGCAGATAACACGCACATTTTCCAAAGAATCCGTGCCACCTTCTGCATAAGGAATCACATGATCAACCTCAGGACTATTAGGCTGACAAGACCGCACCCAATCTAAGGCCACCCCACACAAAGGGCAGGTATACAGCCCAGCCTCTAAGGCCTGAGCCTTAGCTTTACGGGCAATCCTCAGCCATTTGCTTGTTCCTGTTCGTGATGAAACCAAGGAACTCACCTCACACCGCGTCGAAGATCCAGCAGCGCGGCCCCGGCACTCGAAAAAAGCGCCGGCACCGCGCCAGCCTTAACCCGCAAGCCTTCCCCAAGGCTCCCGCACCTTAAACAACAAGAGCCCTCACCAACAAGTGAAGGCCCTCGAAGTTATTTACTGATTTTAGATACAGTAAACCGATGCACTGACCACTCTAACAGCCCCTAGCCCCCGCCCGCAAGAACCTGCCCAAGATTTTCATTGAGCACCTGAGCCAGCCCAAGCAGATCACCTCTACCCCAAGCAGAGAAACAACACCGACACATCATGCCTGAGACAACATCAGCCTCCCACGTAACAACAAGTGCCGTATCCGAAACACGATCACCCTCCTCATCATAAGAAGCCCAACGGGTCTGCCGACACTCAGGATTAGGGCAAGGCCCCTCAACCGGAGTCTTCCGAGACGGATGCACATGCGCCTGAATCGACCTACACCAGAACTCCCACACCAGAACCCTCTGCTCCAGCCAATCAACCGGCAAACCATCAACAGCCTCAACCAACACCAAAGCATGATGCTGAGGGGTATCAGGTTCGCTAAAGATTGCACAATCCATAACATCGTTCCGCAAGTCCAGCCAAAGAGCAGTCCACATCTCCGACGCCGCAACATCATAAGGAAGACCGGGACGGCCCCGCCCGACATTCGCACCACCAGCAGAGTTCGTAAGACACTGCTGCAACTGGTCAATCAGACAGTACTCCACCGGCGCATCCTCACCAATCCCTACCAAATCAACCCGACGCCGCTCCTTAGCCAACAGCCCCAGAGCACTAGAAGCCCTCGAACGCAGGCTAGTTTCTTCAACACACCCCCAGCAACCACAACCAGGGTCATCAACAACATGCTCAGGCACCAAACCCACCACCTTTCAACTCGCGCTCGCGGAGTTCCTGGGCTGTCATCGTGAAGCTCTTGGGAATACAGGGCTTTACTGGAGGCCCCCAAATACTCATAGGTTTACTGCTCATTAGTTTTCTTCCTTCTCCTTCTACGGCGCCTTCTTCTAGGCTTAGGCACACTGGTGGCCTTGTCTGAGACCACTGAGTCTTTCTTGTGGTTAGTATTTCTACTTCCCGTCCCGTCCCGTCCCGGCATATCCAAATCCGTCGCCCTGGATATTGCGAGTGATTCGGAGTGTGATAAGTCGGCTGAGTTATTTGGTGCTGTTGCCCAAGGCGCAATGCTTGGAGTCCAACTTGCTGGAGCCGGTGTTTCAGGCTCAACAGCTTTGGCGCTTTGGGCGTGAGCTTCCTTGACCCAGTCGGGTGCGTTTTCGAGTGCTTCGTCCATTCGTTCGAGGTCGAAATTATAGGTTTCCTCCTCTGGCGCCTCGACCGGGGAAGGATCGACAGTTTTGGGACCCGTAGCTTCTGGAGCCAGTGTTTCAGGCTCGACAGGGGCCGGTTCAACCGCAGCTGAATCAACTTCACCGGTGGGCTCAACAGGGACGAAACGCTCAGCGCTTTTGACCTCGATAGGTAGGGCATAGACTTCTTCGACAGGTTCGCCGTTATCGGCTAGGAAACGTGCTGTTTTCTGGCCGTATCGGGGTTCCTCCGGAACAGGCAGAGGGGTGCGATTTGCCCAAGCGAATACATCATTCTTTCGTGAGCTGTTGCATGAACGGCAGGCAACGACCATGTCGTCAGGGGTGACTGCACCATGACCTGGCTTGATGTGGTCATAGGTCGCACCTCGCGGGCCTTTCTGATCACCCCAGAATACGACTTTTCCGCACCAGCGACAGGCGTCCCCGTCGCGCTTGCGGATTGGCACGATAAACGTTTTATTCCTGGTGTCGTTGCGCTGCCTATTCTCCCATTCGATATCCTCCTTCAGCCTCATGTGGAATAGTTCGTGGTCATCAATGATTTTGTAGGCCTTACGGCCGTCTTCACCCTGAACTTCGGTGAAGTAGCCACATGCGATTGCTGACTTGATGAGACGCGGCGCTTCCGAGAGTCCAGCAATAGAGCGGATGGTGCCGAGTTCCACGACGTAGTCGGTTTTATGCCCTGCTGCGTGAATTGCGCAGGCAGTAACGAAACCGAAGAGCTCCCAAAGAGTCCTGCCATCAGCTTCCTCAAGTTCTAAGGCACGGAGGACTACGGGGTGAGTAATGCTTGTGTCTCCGACTCTCAGCCAAGGCACTACTTACCTCCGCGAGTGCGGTGGTTGGTTGTGGGGTGTTGGTGCATGGTGGGCTCCTTGGGGTTGTGGTGGTCATTGGTTACTGCCAGCGAATTTTTAGGTGTCTTTTTTCGCTGATATCTGTTGTGAATCCGAGTGCATTGAAATGATTAGCTAGTTCTGTTGCATGTGTTTCGTCGATGGGGACTTGTAGCTGTGTTCTTCCGTTGCGGTCAGCACTATAGATTGTTTCTGAAATATCTTTGATTTCTTCTACAAGTGCCTCGGTCACTTTCGCTCTCCTGTTGTCTCTGGGTCGTAGTCGGTCAGGTCGTCCTCTTGGAGCCGTTGGGAGCCGTCGGGGAGTACCCAGATGATTCGGGTGGCTGGTTCGTCGGCGGTGATGGTCAGGCTGGCGGTGTCAGGGCCGTGGGCGTACCAGATGCCTTTTCCTTTGTCAGAGGGGTTCGTAGCCCAACCATCCGCGCGGGCGGTGGGGGTTCCGGTGGTGGTGATGTAGGCCCCGGTGACCGGTTGACGGGCCTTGTACGTGAATACCGTGGGCCTGACCGTTGGTACCAGGGAAGAAGGCGGGGCCGACCCTGACGACTTCTGCTGGACTACACCTGCAAGTACGGCGCAGGCGATACCTGTGATGAAAAGGCTAGTAATGAGGGCCAGGGCGAAGTAGGCCTGCACCGGGGCCTTATGACGTGGCTTAACTGCGAGAATGTCTGGGCGTTTCATCTTCTCTCCTAGTTTTCGAGTTGGGCTATTTGTTCTTCAATGGGTGGGAGCAGAAGCTCCCGGAGCCGGGTCAGACCCTTGGTTGTTACGCGTACCTGCGGGGTAGTTACCTTGCGAACGCCCTCGTTCTGGTCGTAGTAGCTCTGGGCCTTGGCCGTGAGGTAGCCGCGTTCAATAGCGGTCTGCTTGATGTGGCGCTCACCGGCACGGCGGTAGGTCCAGCCACGCGCGTCCAGCTCCCGAAAGAGCCGCAGTGGACCGACATCAATTCCAGCCCGCTGCAGCACCTTGGCGGCGTCACCGACCGAGCAAGACCCCTCAGCGCTCAAGAAATCCTCAAAGGCTTCTACCTTGGGCTTAGCGGCCTCAAGCTGAGCCTTCTGCTCCTGGACTACAGCGGTGAGTTCCTGCATGAGCGCCAGCGAGCGCTGTTCGAGGGTCTGGCCCTGGGGTGCTTGGTATTGGCCGGTTTTTCGGATGGTGGGTAGGACTTCGTGGGTTACCCAGTTACTGAAAGCTCTTGCTTCTTGTTTGCGGGAGTTGAAGATTGCTTTGTAGAGCCCTGATTCAGTGATGGTGCTCATTTGCTGGGTTCCGCCAGGGGTATCCACTTTGTGGGTCCCCTTTTCTTCCTCTTCTAGCATTCGGAGCATGTGGCCGGTTTGTGCATACCCAAGTGCGTTGGCTACGTCTTTGGCTATGAAGTAGGGGTTGCCGCTGATGAGTATTGCTCGTAGCAGGAAGCTGTTGAAGCTGAAGTTCTGGATGTCTTGGGTCATGGGGTTATTCCTCGGTGAGTTGGTTGGCTAGTGCTCCGATGAGGTCGGGTCGGAAGTCGCGCCAGTAGTCGCAAGGGGCTGTGTCTTCGGGTTCGAGGGCGAAGTTGAGCATGACGACGGGTACTGAGGTGATGCCTTGATGGGCGAGTTCTTCTGCGAGTTTGCGGTTCTCTTCTTTGTCTACGTCGTAGACCTTGAGAGTGACACCGTCGATGGCTGATATGAGGTGGCCGTTTTCGTCTTTGGTGGCGATACCAGCATCTACGAACTTGCGTTTGGTCAGGTTGCAGGGCTGGCAGCCGGTTGATTTGGTGTAGAGGGTAATAGTTTTATTGGTCATGGGGTTTTCTCCTGTTCGTCGAGTATGTTGATGATGTCTTGGAGGCTGTAGCCTTGTGGGCTGCCTATTTGCTCGTGGTCGGTGAGGTAAGCCTGTAGGCGAGCTTTTACAGCAGGGGCTAAGGGCTGTGCGGGGTTGATGGCCACGGTCGCAGCCAGGGTGAGCGCTGTTGCCAGCAGAGCAGCCAGTAAGACCGTGGCGAAGCCCTTAGCGGCGAGCGTCAGCAATGTGGCGGTCACTTGCGCTCCTTACGAAAAGTTCGAAAGCCTGGTTCAGGGTTCCTGTGATCTGCTCGATAGGTGCTCGCTGGTAGGCCCCGTGGAGCTCCACACCGTTGGCGCTGATGGTTACTGCTGCGCCCGCGTGCTCCTGGGCGGTTTTGCGGGCATCTTGAACCTTGCGGCGCGAGCGGGTGAGCTGGGCCTGCAGCTCCTTGGTCTTAGCGGTGAGTTCGGCGTTCTTAGCTCGCTCTGCTGTCAGTTCTTCCTCTAGGACCTTGGTGATGCTGGTCTGCTCGGCTTCAACCTTGAGTGCTCTGGTTTCTTCCTCCGCTTTTTCAGTGAGGTCTTTGGCCTCAGCTAAGGCTTTAGTCAGGTCAGCGTTGATACCGGCCAAGGTGTCGTAATTCTCGGCATAATCATTAAGCTGAGATTCAAGTTCCTTGATACGGGCGTCCTTGGCCCGCAGAGCCTGAGCCACAGCCGCAGGATTCGGAACCCGGCGGCCGGCCGGAGCAGGGGCCGGGGCGGGTGCCTGGGCGGCTAAAGCGCCGCCGGCACGCTTCGGGTCACGGTAAACATAGCCACTGCTCATTAGAAGTTCACCTCATCACTAACACCCTCAGCCTCAGTCCCAGGCAGAGCTGGCTCCCAAAACGCCCAGGCCTGCCTGATAGCCTCACCCGGCTCAATACCGTAGACACTCTCTAAGAACTCAAACTTGCGCGCGGCCCAAGTCCCGTTCTGCGCCGGGTCATGCTCATTCAGCCTGTAAAGATTGCTCGTGCCGGAGCCATTTACGTTGATGACCTCATACAAGAAGAGGGCGTAGGCGAGCTGGTCGATAGTTTTCTCAGCGAGCTTGGCGCGTCCCTTTTCCCGCAGGTCCTTATCCTCAGGGTCATGGTCGATACCAAAAATTTCCAGAACGGATTTCAGCGTGTAGTTTCTGTCGCAGATAGCAGCGATCAGGGCGGCATGAGCGGTTCCCTTGAGCTTGGCCGGCTTATGAACCAGCTCCTCCAAGTGCTCTTTGAACTTGGGGTGCTCCACGCGCAGGGCCAGCTCAACCTTTTCACGAGCTTCCTGCTCCGCGATTTCCTCAGCAGTCAGCTCAGGCTCAGCAGCCTCTTCCTCCTGCTCAATGAAGGCGTACCACTGGACCCGCTGAGCGCCGTGACTCAAGTATGCCCGCAAGCAATCCTTACCGTACTCATCGAGGACTTTTTGAGGGATAACGTAGTTCGACAGTTCCAGCACTTCCTGCGGCTTCGTCGGCAGTTCGCTGTAATAGAAAGGCGGCAGAAATGTGTATTCAGATGACCGGGTCTGCTCAGCATCAATCAGCTCATAACCCAGCCCGGTCAGATGGGCGTGCAACTTATCAACGGACTGCCGCCAATTCAGGGTGCTAGAAGCCCGACTGGTAGCCTGCTTCCAGCGCCAATCATCACCGGACTCAGCGGCGGTAGTCAGATCCTTTGCCAGGTCGGGCTCATCGCTGTACTTAGCGATTTCCTCAGCCTGGAACAGGTCAATCTTCTTCTCCTTGACCGCCGCAAGAACCTGCTCACCAGCACCCAACAGCTGGGTACGACGGCGCACCGTCGAAACAGACTTAGAGGTTGCCTTAGCCACCTTCTCAAGGGAGTAACCAGGTAAATCAAGCATGGCTTGCATAGCCTGGCCCTCTTCAACTGCAGTTAGATCAGCCCGGTGAAGATTTTCGGTCAGCATGACAGCGATTTTGTCTGCATCACCGGTGAAACGGTCAGTTACCACCTCGCACGAGAGGCTAGACCAGCCCAAACGCCTAGCGGCGGCCAGACGACGGTGGCCAATAAGAACCTCATAGTCGCCCTCACGGGAAGGGTGAGGCACCACGAGAAGGGGCTGTAGCAGACCTTTCTCGCGCAGAGAATCTGCCATCTCGCTAATAGCCTGTTCGTCCCCTACATCTTCGCGAGGGTTCAACGGGCTAGGAAAGAGTTGGGTGAGCTCCAGGTCGGTGATAGTCATAGTAGTCATGGGTTGGGGTCTTTCGTGGGTGGAAACTTTTGGGGAAACTTACGGACAAAGAATTCGGGGCTGATTAGCCCATCGGGTTGCGGTAGCTAAAGAAGGAGTGGTGACGGCGGGCCTGCCGGATCTGCTCAGCGGTTAGGCCATGCTCACGGCGATAGGCCTGGATCACGCGGTCTACCTGGTGCGCTTCGGCCCGGAGCTCGGCGGCTTTCTCAGCCAGCTCCACCGCAATACGCTGGGTACTCAGCACCCGCTGCTTACGGAGCACCAGCACAGCAGGCTCACTGGCTCGCTTGACCCAGAAACGCGGCTCGGTGATACGGGGTTCGGGCAGAATACTCACCGGCCACCCCCAGAGCGCCCAAACGCCGGCATCGTGTAGATCAGCACCGGAACCAGGGCGAGGGCGGCCAGAGTGCCACCGTTGGCGGTACCGGGGTTAGCCAGCCCCAAGAAAGCCAGCAGACCCAGCAGAGCGAACCACGTTCTCAGCTTCATGCCGCCACCGCCGGGACCTGCTCAATCTGATACTGCTCAGTGGTGAAGGTAGCGATCTGGCGTGTCCAGCCACCCTCAGAAGCGAAGACCTCATTAGTGGCCCAGTCAATAGTGATAGGGGAGCGAGGCTCCAGCGCACTTGTCAGAGCGTGTTTAACAGCCTGACGGCGGGCCTCAGCACGGCGCTTAGGGTCTTTGTAGGCCCGGTACTGGACTTCTTGGGCGGCCAGGCGGCGCGGTTTGTCTTCGCGGGTGATGACGATGCCCACTCGCTCGTGGACCATTTCAACGGTTGCGGTCATTGTTCTTCCTTCTGGTGGTTGTTCCGCTGGTGCTCAGCGAGCAACAGCTCAAGTTCTTCTTCATCGGCCAGACGACCTAGCGCAGTGCGTGAGCTGCGCTCTTCGGCCCATTCACAGGCCGGGCATGATTTGCGGGTAACGGTGCCGGGGTTCATGCGCCCTCCCGGTTCATTTGCACCATGAATTCGAGGTCCGAGGGGGGCCACTTAGGTGAACGCCCAATCATGACCGGGGGCGGAACTTTGCCTTGTCTGCGCCAGCGGCGGAGAGTCTCGTCGCTGACACCTAAGATTCGGCAAAGGTCGCTGACTGAGTAGAACTCGGTACGGGTAGCAGTTGCAGTAGCCATATGTCAGCTCCTTTCAAAAATTTGTCTGTTGTGCTTGTATTCCGCGCCGGGCGGTTTAACGAGATACTTTTAACCTCCGTTAGCTATTGAGGAGGTCGTTTTGGCTTATATCGAGTTCTTTGTTCAGGGCGCTACTTCGCCGGTACGTTTTGAAGCCGATGCTGAGGTTGTATTTGCCTGGGAGTCAGCTATTCGTAAATTTCCGAAGAGTGCTTCTGATTGGGTTGAGATTCGGGTCGGCAAGTCCGTGTTCTTTAGGATTCCTGCCACTAGCCCATTTGCATGTGACTACGGTGTGTTGTCCGATGCTGAACCTTTTAAAGCTGTCCGCCTAGCTGATCTCTATGAATTGCTGTCAGAACAATGGCAAGCCGGTAAAGTGCTACTCAATGATGAATATGAGCCTGTTACCCGGATTTATGTTGCTGGCATTCGGGAGTTTGATGAGTACATTGATTTCGCTTTTGAGCGTCGTCAGATTGAGCGCTGGTAAGCAGTGCCTTGTGCTGTCGAACCTCGTCCAACTTGGTTTGTAGCCGGCTCCTTTCTGTAGGGTATTCGGCAATCATCTGTGCGTATTGCTTGTCGATGGTTGCAAGTCTTTTTTCTAGGAGGGATTCGGCTTTGTCGCACCATTCAAGG
>NZ_JBLXXS010000012.1:0-94880 GCF_048513555.1 Rothia sp. P5766
CTTAATATCGTTTGCAAATAATCTTTGCGTGACGATAACCACAAGTTGTTTTTGATCTACCGAATTCTCATTCACTATCCCAATTGGCTACATAAGCAACCGAACTTGTGGTGCGCTATTCAATTAGACGGCCTTGAGCAAGGTTCCCCTCGCCGCGGCGACTGGTAATACTTTACGCAGGTTTTTCACACTCTGCAAGTCAAGAAGGCCTCAAAACCGCCCATCGGGCACCGAAACCCACCCAAGCTACCAGTGTTTTACCAAGTAAATACTGATTTATAAATTTTTCCAAAAATTTTTCAGCTAGCAACTTTCAGGCCACTTTTAGGTCACCTGGAACCTCCACCAAACAGGTTTGGCCTTCTACCGCTGCCCTAGAAAGACAAAAACTGCCTGCCCACCAAGACCTCAAGGGCCCCAGTCAAGTGCAGGCAGTTTCTTTCAAGACCCAGAACTTACTAGGCAATTTCAACAACAGCCATGTTCTTCTTGCCTCGGCGGATAACAGCATACTTACCGAGCAAGAGATCCTCCTGGGCCAGCCTAGCATCTTCGCCCTGAACCTTGACGTTATTGATTGCTGCACCTCCCTCTTTGAGAGTACGGCGGGCTTCACTCTTAGAACTAGATAAACCGGTCTCAGTCAGAACGGTCACCATATCGAGCTGGTCCGCGGACACAAGAGCGTGCGGAAGCTCAGCAGTAGCGGCTCTCAAAGTTGCTTCATCAAGAGCTACGAAGTCGCCCTTACCAAAGAGAGCCTCGGAAGCCGCGATAACTTTCTCCGTAGCTTCAAGACCATGAACCAACGACGTAACCTCGTAAGCCAAAGTCTTCTGAGCCAAACGCTTGAAAGGTTCCTCTTCAACAGAGCGCTGAAGTTCAGCAATTTCATCGCGAGTCTTGAAGGTGAAGACCTTGAGGCGGTCAGCCACATCGGCATCGGCAGTATTCAGCCAGAACTGGTAGAAGGCGTAGGGTGAGCACATCTCGGGATCAAGCCAGATAGCGTTGCCCTCAGACTTACCAAACTTAGTGCCGTCAGAGTTAGTAATCAGGGGGGTCCCCAGGGCGTGAACGCTCTTGCCCTCAACCTTACGTACCAGCTCAGTACCGGAGGTCAGGTTGCCCCACTGATCAGAGCCACCGCACTGCAAAGACACATTGTAGCGGCGGTTGAGCTCCAAAAAGTCATTGCCCTGCAAAATCTGGTAGGAGAACTCAGTGTAGGAGATACCCTCATCAGAGTTCAGGCGCTTGGCCACAATCTCCTTCTTAATCATGGTGCCCACACGGAAGTTCTTACCGATTTCACGAAGGAAGTCGATAGCCGAAAGCTGACTAGTCCACTCTAGGTTATTCACCATGCTGGCAGCGTTCTCACCCTCAAACGAAAGGAAACGCTCAATCTGGCTACGCAGACGCTCAACCCAACCCTCCACAACATCGCGTGAATTCAAGACACGCTCAGATGTCTGACGGGGATCACCAATGAGACCGGTAGCACCACCCACCAGGCCAAAAGGTTTGTGACCAGCAAGCTGAAGGCGACGCATCAGCAGAAGCTGAACCAGGTGCCCCAGGTGCAAAGAAGCAGCGGTGGGATCATAACCGATATAGAAGTTGACGGTCTCTTCAGTCAGCGCTTTTTCAAGGGCATCTTCATCGGTACTGACGTGCACAAAGCCACGCCACTTCAATTCCTGCCAAATATTCTCAAAGGAATCGTCATTGTGCTGAGCTGCGAGAGTCTCTTCAGACACGGTTACTCCTGGTTAGTCATCAATAAAACGGTAGAAACTACCACCTCCAACCGTACCAGCTCAGTAGCCCAAGCACAGAAGTAGCGGGCATACTCAGCTGGCACGAAACTAAGAGGTGGCGCAGAAAGCTAATCTGCCAAGGGCTCCAAACCGGCAGGAAGCTCAGCACTAGCAATAAGCTTCAGACGCTGGGTGGGGCGGGTCATCGAAACATAGAGGTCACCAACCGAACCATTAGCGGCCCTAATAATATCCATTGGCTCAACAATAATGACGCTGTCGAACTCCAAGCCCTTGGCCTCCCACGGGGTCAGAATCAGCACCTTATGTTCCAAGGCTGAGGCACTTGTTCCCAACTTGCCCCGGTGCTCCTGCGCCAAAGCCAAGGCAGTCTGCTGATATTTGCCTTCAGCGACAATTACGCCAATCAGACCGCCAGCGGCCTGCTCAAGTTCCTGGCCCACAGCATCAAGTACCGACGGCAGAAGCTGGTCCTCCCCCACAATCTCAGCGGTAGGTGCCCAGCGGCCTTGGCGCACAGCCTTCGGAGCAGAAATACACAAACCAGCTGCCTGCGCTACAGCAACAGCCGCATCGGAAATCTGCGCCGGTGTTCGGTAGTTCACCGTTAGCTCCTCCAAGGTAAACCGCTCCCCCACAAAGGGTTCAAGGGCTCCTGCCCAAGAAGTAGAAGCCGCCGCAGACGAAGCCTGCGCGATATCGCCCACAACCGTGAAGGACTTCATGGGGCAACGGCGCATCAGCAAACGCCACTGCATCGGGGAAAGCTCCTGAGCTTCATCCACCACAACATGTCCATAAGCCCAGGTCCTATCAGCCTGGGCCGCGCGGGCTGCGGTCATACGCTCACCGCGTTCCTCGTTCAGCTCCGCAATCTGCTCAGCAGTTACCACGCCATCAATTCCCATATCAGCAAGCTGCTGGTCAACGTTTTCCAGTGCCTTACGGGCATTCTCAAGGTTAGCCTGGTGGGCAGCCTCGGCTCGGGCCATCTGGGCCGCACCTGCGACCTGGGAAAAATCACCCAGCAACTCGGCGGCCTCATCCAGAAGCGGGACATCCGCCTCGGTAAAAGGCGCGGACGCAGGGCGTGCCAACACATCGCGCTCCTGCTGGCTCAAAATACCGGCAGTTGCACTTTCAAGGTAATGCGGCTTGGAATACAGAGAACGTACCAGAGTCTCTGGTGATAAAGGCATCCAGGCAAGGTTAAGGGCGCGACGGACATCCATAGAACCTCGAACATCATCCTCAAGATAGGGACGGTCCACAGCATGGCCGGCTGCACGGTCCAGAGTCTCGTTCAACTGTGCGGTCAGCTCTTTCAGCAAGACCTTGACAAAAGTTTCGCGCGCCTGGTTATGAGGCTTACCGGTTGAGCGAGCGGTAGCCCTGGCCTGCTTGACCATAGCCGGAGTCAGAACAAGATCAGTAGAATCCACCGCCAGCCTGACCGGCTGATCAGGAACTTTCTGGCGGTCAGAGACAGCTTTTTTGAGCACCTCAGCCATGCGCAAATCGCCCTTGACCCCTGCGACGCCAGGATCTTTTTCGGGGACAGCCTTAATCCCCGGGTAGAGGGTAGCCAACGAAGACATGACCACCCCGGTCTCACCGAGCGACGGAAGGACACGCTCGATATACCACATGAATGAAGCAGAAGGACCAACCACCAAAACACCCGCGTTATTCAGACGCTCCCGGAAGGTGTACAGCAGATAAGCCGCACGGTGCAAAGCCACCGCTGTCTTACCGGTACCCGGCCCGCCCTGAACTACACGCACCCCGGCCAGGTCAGCACGGATAATAGCGTCCTGCTCAGCCTGAATGGTAGCCACAATATCGCCCATACGGCCGGTGCGCTTACGATTCAAGGCCGCCAACAAAGCGCCTTCCCCGTGGAGCGATGCTTCAGCACCCTCATCGAGCATGGACGAATCCAAGACATCGTCCTCAAATCCGGTTACTTGACGGCCTTCCAGCATCAGATGGCGGCGACGACGCACCCCCTGCCGGTTAAAAGCTGTGGCCTGGTAAAACGTACCGGCCTCCGGTGCGCGCCAGTCAATGAGCAGCCGTTCGTGCGCTTCGGTGGCTAACCCAATCCGACCGATATAGCGCTGGCCACCTTCATCAAGGTCAAGACGGCCAAAAGCTAGACGATGATCAACCGCGTTGTACTGGGCCAGCCTGTCCTCGTAATGCTGGGCATAGGCATCTCGCTCAGAACGGTTCTGGTGGCTTCCAACAGCCTGATCCTTACGGGTATTTTTGAGTTTGCGCTCGTTAATCCCCCGTAGCTCGTCCAGCCGCTCATAGAGCCTGGCGACATACATGCGTTCCCCCACGAGCTCCTTCTCATAAGCCTGTTCAGCTAAAGCATCCTGGGAGCGATCAGTGGTGTTTTCAGTCAAGGCGGCACCCTCCATGGCAGGTAATTTCAGGCCCTCAATTCTACCCCCCTCGCCCAGGCCTCACCAAAGCAAGGCCATAAAGGTTGACAGTTTGCCCATGCCCAAGCCCCGCTCCCCCTGCATGATGCTGGGGGAACGGGGCTAAAGCTATGCAACCTTATTCGGTTATTCCGAGACCAGTGAAAGAGACTCAAGACGGTGCGGAGCAAGAATCTCACGCCCGCCCAGGCCATCAAGCTCAAGGAGCACACCGATACCGGCAACCTTAAGGTCGGCCATCTTCATCAGGAGAGTAGCCGCTTCAAGCGTGCCACCGGTTGCCAGCAGGTCATCCACGATGAGAACACGAGAACCGGCAGGGATGTCGTCCTTATGAATTTCGATAGCCGCCTGGCCGTACTCCAAGGAGTATTCCTTCATGTAGGTATCGCGCGGTAGCTTACCTGCCTTACGAACGGTCATCACACCGGTCCCTGCAATGTAGGCAATGGCGGAAGCCATCAAGAAGCCGCGCGCTTCAACGCCGGCGACGATATCAAACTGCCCCTCAAAACGGGCTGCTATTTCTTCCATCGAAGCGCGGAAAACCTGAGGGTTAGCAAAAAGGGTGGTCACATCGTAAAAGAGGATGCCCTCTTTGGGATAGTCCGGAATTTGCGCACAAGCAGCGGGAATCTGCTCCGCAAGGGGCAGTGAAGAATCCACCAGCTCAATCATAAAAAATCTAACACCTTATACATATCAGCAGGGGGTACCTAGGAACCAGTGGCCAAGAAGCCTATTCCACAGGCCAGCACCCGTTTCTTAGGGGTACCCGCCAAGACTACCCCAACCATGAGTTAAGCCAGAAAGGGAGCTCAAGAAGCCGAGCTAGAAAAGCTCACCTGACCAGCTAGCCACTGGCTAGACGATTCACAATAAGTATACGCACTCACATTAAAACTGTTGCTGAACTATGTACCTATCATAGGCGGATAGCACCAAATCCAGGGAATGTGGTAGAGGCTCTGTAGCCCGGAAATACTCCACTATCACCGCAGCATGCCATCGAGCCCGCGCAGTAGCCTGCTGATCAGAGCCCAAGCAAATAATTTTTCCAGCCATCTTGAGCAGGTCGATCAGGCATTGCTCATGATCTAAAGCATAGGACCGGAAACTATCAAAAACGAGGTCGATTAACTCCGCTGCCTCCACCGGCAGGTAACCGACACAAGCTCTGCCATCGCAGATCACCGTGTTATGAGCTGGCGGCTGCTGGGCGGCACGTACCAGCCCAATGGTTAATTCATGGGTAGAGTCCGTCAGCGTGAAAGGGTCGTTGGTGCCCGGTGATAGGGCGCGTACCCCCAGCTCAACAATTTGCCCCTGGACAAATCGAATATCATTGTAATCGGTTCGAGAGTCCCCCAGTGAGCAAATAGCCTGAACGTCAGACTTCATCTTTTCTAGGGTTTCTGGTTCCAGCTCTGTATCAGAAAAAATCCATGCGATCCTTTGGCCCTCCACCAAGTGATCACCGGCCCTGACCAGTAGGCTGACAAAAGCCTGACTATCCTTAGTTTTCTCGGCAAGGACGACAGGCTCGATATCAACTACATAGCCACTATCAGAAGTGCACACCGGGTAGGAATAAGGCCAATTACTTCTCTCATCCTGACGAACACAAGTAGCGCTGCCCTTTTCACCAAACTCATTATTGCGGTCAATCAGCTTCAAATACTTACTCTGAACCGTTGTAGCAATAGTGCTGACCTGGATACCAGAGGCAATGTGGTTAATAAAATAAATGAGCACCCCTACACAGGCAAGTGCCAGAACCATCGAGAAATTCACGGCAATATGAGGAACAAAAGACTGCCCACTCACCGAGTTGTCAGCCCCCTGGACACTTCTCATCACCAAGAGACAGTACAAGAATGTTGAGGTGAAGGTTCCTAGAACCACCTGGTTGCCACGGTCAGACATGAAGTTTCTGACCAGGCGGGGGCCAAAGGAACTGCTAGCTGAACTCATCACAGAAATAGTGATAGAGAAAGCCATGGTTGCAACAGAAAGAACCGTTGATGCGATCGAGGAAAGAATACCGCGAGCACCTTCAGGGCCCACCGTAAAGAAGAGGAGGGTGGCATCTGCCGGCCCGTAGCCCATGGCCTGATCCAAGGCAACCAGGATTAAGGACAGGCCAATACCGCAGACAATAAAGATAGACGGAACCATGATGAAGGAATCACGGAAGGCTCTCAGTCGATCAATTAAATGCAATTTTTCTCCCAAGCTCATGATAAAGGTTGCCGTAACTCCTCATCAGGCAGCTACGACAGTGACTCTTTAGCTTAGCTGATGAGAGTCTGACGCTGAGCAAAGATGCGCTGGGGTTCCAGTTCATGCTTAAGAGCTTCCAACTGTTGCGCCACAGCAGAAGGCGCAGTACCGCCCTGGGCGCTACGCGAATTCAGGGAACCCTCAACAGTCAGGACCTCACGAACACCGGCATGCAGATGGGGGGAAATTGCCCGGTACTCTTCATCGGTCAAATCCCACAGCTCACAGCCCTTAGTCTCGCAGACCTGCACAGCCTCACCAGCCAGCTCATGAGCCACACGGAAAGGCAGGCCCTCACGCACCAGCCACTCAGCAATATCGGTAGCCAGAGCAAACCCCTGGGGTGCAAGCTCAGCCAAACGATCAGTGTTAAAAGTAAGAGTAGCAATCATGCCAGAAACCGCAGGGAGCAGAACTTCAAGCTGGTCAATAGCGTCAAAGACTGGCTCCTTATCCTCCTGTAAATCCCTGTTATAGGCCAGCGGTAGCGCCTTAAGGGTTGCCAGCAAACCGGTCAGATCACCAATCAGGCGGCCAGCCTTACCGCGAGCCAGCTCAGCGATATCGGGGTTCTTCTTCTGCGGCATAATCGATGAGCCAGTAGAAAAAGAATCGTGCAGGGTCACAAAGGAAAATTCCTTGGTCGCCCAGAGGATAATCTCCTCAGAAATACGCGAAATATCCACCGAAATCATGGCCGCAATCCAGGCGAACTCGGCGTAAACATCGCGTGAGGCAGTACCGTCAATAGAGTTATAGACCGCAGAATTGAAACCCAAATCAGTGGCCACGGCCTCAGGGTCAAGACCCAGGGATGAACCAGCCAGCGCACCAGAACCATAAGGCGAAACAGCTGCACGCTTATCCCAGTCCAGCAGACGGTCCAGGTCACGCGAAAGAGCCCAGGCGTGAGCCAGAAGCTGATGAGACAGTAGCACCGGCTGAGCGTGCTGCAGGTGGGTGCGCCCGGGCATGGGCGCGTAGGGGTGAGCCTCAGACTGCCCGATAAGAGCATCAATCGTTGCCAGCACACCAGTGGCAATAATCGATGCGTGATCGCGCAGGTACATACGCCCCAGGGTAGCAATCTGGTCGTTACGGGAACGGCCGGCGCGGAGCTTACCGCCCAGGTCTGTACCGGCACGCTCGATGAGCCCCTTCTCCAGGGAGCCATGAACGTCCTCATCGGTTTCTGCCGGAACATAAGCGCCAGAACGCACATCAGCTTCAAGCTGGTCAAGCGCGGCAATCATGTCGGACAGCTCCTGCTCGGTCAGCAAACCAGCCTTGGCCAGAACACGAGCGTGGGCACGGGAACCCGCAATGTCGTAGGGGGCTAAACGCCAATCAAACTGGGTTGATTTGGAGAGAGCCGCGAGAGCTTCAGAAGGCCCGCCGGCAAAACGGCCGCCCCAGAGGGCTCCATCATTGGTTCCATGCTTTACATCAGTCATGAGGTTTTCCTGTTCTGGTGAAGTCAAAAAGTCTAAGTGCACAAAAGGTGCAGGAGGTCGCGCTGACTGCAAGCTGGCAGGCTCTGGCCTGAACCGGGGTGAGCGCCCCGCGCAAGAACCGCGAGAGTCAGCTTGTAGCAGCGCGTTCACTGCACCCAGAGCTGGGGGGTATTCCTCGTCTTAGAGGCCTAGACGCTGGTCACGGGCTGAAGCGACCTTAGAAGACAGGCCGAAGAGCTCGATAAAGCCGCGAGCCATGGACTGGTCGAAGCTGTCGCCCTCATCGTAGGTTGCCAGGTTGAAGTCGTAGAGGGAGGTCTCGGAGCGGCGACCGGTTACTACCGCGCGGCCTCCGTGCAGGTCCATACGGATTTCTCCGTTAACCATTTTTTGGGTGTCATTTATGAAAGCGTCAAGTGACTTCTTGAGGGGTGAGAACCACTGGCCGTCGTAGACCAGCTCGGTCCAGCGCTGGCCCACGGTCTTCTTGAAGCGGGCCTGCTCGCGCTCAATGGTAACGTTTTCCAGCTCCTTGTGAGCCGCAATCAGGGCCATGGCACCGGGAGCTTCGTAGATTTCTCGGGACTTGATGCCCACCAGACGGTCTTCCACGATGTCAATACGACCGATACCCTGGGCCCCGGCACGCCGGTTCATGATCTCGATAGCCTGCAAAGGGGTAACGGCCTGACCATCAATCGCCACGGGGATACCTTCATTGAAGGTAATGATGACGGTGTCGGGGGTGGGCGCGAAGGTGGGGTCGTCGGTGTAGTCGTAGACGTCCTTGGTAGGGCCATTCCAGATGTCTTCGAGGAAGCCGGTTTCTACCGCTCGGCCCCAGACATTCTGGTCGATGGAGAAAGGGTTCTTCTTAGTAGTGGCAATCGGCAGGTTGTTCTTCTCTGCGTAGTCGATGGCCTTTTCGCGGGTCAGAGCAAGATCACGTACGGGTGCAATGCACTTGAGGTCGGGGCCAAGGGTCTGGATACCCACCTCAAAGCGGACCTGGTCATTGCCTTTTCCGGTGCAACCGTGAGCAACGGTGCTCGCGCCGAACTGCTTTGCTGCGGCGACCAGGTGCTTGGTGATGACCGGCCGGGAGACGGCAGAAACCAGGGGGTAAGCGTCCATGTAGAAGGCGTTTGCCTTCAAGGCGGGCATGCAGTAGTTTTCAGCAAACTCGTCACGCGCATCGGCCACGTAGGCTTCGACTGCACCGCAGTCAAGGGCCCGCTGGCGGATTGTTTGGAGATCCTCGCCCCCCTGACCTACGTCTACCGCAACGGCGATAACTTCGGCACCCGTTGCCTCTCCAATCCAGCCGATGGCAACTGAGGTGTCGAGGCCGCCTGAGTAGGCCAGAACAATCCGCTCTTTCATGGTGCTCCTTGATAGTTGTTTGAGGGTGCGGGGATTCCACACATCTATAAATAATTATGCACTCTTAGACATAATTATTCAAATATGTTTGTGTGCGGAGCATGCACTGTCATTCTTCCCCAGCTACCAGTGCTTCAGAACCTAGAACCAGGAGATACCCCGCATGGCTAGAACCGATACCCATACCCCAAAGCATAATCACCCTCAGCAGGTAACTGAAAAGGAGGAAAAATTAGAGTCACAACTTCGCCTTGATACTGATTAAGCTCATCAGCCATATCCTGATAAGACTTCTTCGGAGCGATAACATAATCCACGTAGACAGTTCCGCACCCATCAGTGTTGATTTTTAGCTCTGTACTGGAGGTAGAGATACCACCGGTACCACTACGACTATTGAACACTTCAGCAGAAACCAGGGTACATTCCTTATCTACCGGATGGGAACGACTATAGACGTTATAAAGAGAAACCCCAATCATATGAACGAAACCCAAAGAAATAATTAGAAAAAATAAAAAACTGACCCATTTACGGGGTTTCTTTTGACCATTTTTGTTCAGTTCTTCTGTACAAAAAATACCCATTTTTTATTTTCCAGACTGCATGCTAACCGGGCGTAGAGTATCCGCGCTGGAAGAGCTTATACTCCCTGAGCCACCCCTAACCATACTCTTGAACCCTTCATTCAATGCATCATTGATATTTAATGTTTTCTCTTGCGGCGTGACAAGGTAATTGGCAACACCTAAAACGTAGTCACCAGCGCGATCAACACCCACACCGGTCAATTGTGCAGGTACAGATCCACCAATATGTTTCTCTCGTAAAGGCCTAATCCTCGGCGAAACACCAAACGGATCCGCACCACGAGCACCCCACACATCCATACCAACACCAGCAGCCAAAGACACCGGCACACCACCGGCACACAGCACAGTAGGAACAGCAGCGGCGGGATCCCGCAGCAGCTTATACACTACAGAACCACCCGCACCCCGAAGCTGAACACGACGGACTCAAACCGTCATAAACAAACTCAGAAATCCCAACCTCAGAATCCACAAGCCACACTAACAGCATCATAAGAATACTCACCGCACCAGCAGGAGGCGCAACTATAACCAGTTCTACCACCTACCTAACAGGCTCAAGCGACCTCACACCATAAGACCCAGCACTACCACCACCGAGCTGAATAAACTTGAACACAAATTCAAACCGCTCACCCTGGTGAGCGTTCAGAACCTCAGCTAACCGTGCCATATTTACCCCACCAGGGCACTTCAGGCGCGTGATGACTATTTTCCCGCAATCAGAAGTTTGAACTTCCACCGAAGCAGTAGGAGCACCAGCATTGAAATCTTGGATATGTCTGGCGCTAGAAACGGTACAGAGCTTTACTTCACCTTGAACGGTGGAATTAACCAAATACATTCCACCCCCCACAATAAAACCTAACACCGTAAGAACCAGAAGAATTCTGCTTATTTTGGAATCTTTTTCTTTCACTAACGTTTATCTCCAAAAAAAATATTAAAACATCCTTTTGCTATTTTAACTATTTCATAGCACCTAAAAATTTACTACCAGATTTTCCTATTCCCGTCAGTGTACCCTTTTCAAGAGAGAAAACACCATCACCATGAGATTGCTCCAAGTCCCAGTCACTTGGAGCTGTCCTTGAAGCATAATTTATTACACCAGAAGCGTAGTATTTACCTCGATCCAATACAAAATTACTCATGGGATTATTAAACTTTTGTATTACTGGACTTAAAGCGCCTGTGGCCGTGCCACCCACAAAAGAACTCACGCCACCCAAAACAGAATGATCCCCCTCAGCACTCAAATACGAATACTCATTCTGAATACCACCAGAAAGACCATCAGAAAGTACCTTACCCGCCTTCTGATTCGCAAAATCAGCAAAGTACCTATACTTTCTCACCATCACAGGTGTACTCCAAGCGATCCCCATCAGGGCTAGCAGTACCCAGCAGGCGGCCTGCCCTATCATACCGAGCAGTAGTAACCCTACCCAGAGCATCACGACTAGAAACAAGCTGACCGGCAACATCATAGGTAAAAGTACTCACCGCACCGGTAGGGTCAGTGACCGAAGCGACCTGACCATCGGGGGTGTAGGTATAACGGGTTTTACCGCCTAGACCGTTGGTAGCGCAGATAAGCTGACCGGTACCACACCCAAAACGACGGCGGGGGCGCCCCATGCGCCCAACCCCAACACACAAGAACACCGCCACCAGATATCACACAATAAGCCAGGGGGCCTACCGGCCCAAATCAAGACCCTCAACACCAACAATCATCATCGGGTTATACGGCAACTGCCAATACCCCACATCCACCGCCACCCGCTGACCAGCAAGAGCATCAATACGCTCAGCAACCTCAGCACGCCTCAACCCATACAACCGCCCATGGAACTCTACGACCCCACAATCAGCAGTCTTTACAGAGATATACGAACTTCCAGAATACGACTTAGTACGGCTATGCCCCACTCCGGCGGCCTCAATCGTGCACTGCTTCTCATAATGAAAGGCACGGTTAAAATGAGCCGAGAACAAAACCCAGGAAACCCCATAAACCATCGGGACAAGAAAAATCGACAAACCAACAAGATTACGCACACGCTCCCAAGGAGACATATACCGCCACCCATTAGGCTTCTTGCCCTCCACAGACTCACTCACCAGAACCCTCCCTCACATTCTCAACCATAACCCCCACAGATGCCTGCACACCCGAAGCACCAGAACCCAACAACCCTAGATCCCGCACAGCACCACCATCATCAAACCCACCACCAGAGCCCACATCAAAAGACACCGACTTCAAAGACCCCACCGGACGACTCGACGAAACACCACCCTTAGCCATCTCCTTCAAACCAGCAGCAATCGCATCGTCCCTATGCCAACCGGGGCCCTTATAATCCTTCCCCTGATACGACTCAAACTGAGCAGAATACGTCATCGGAGCACCCGAATACGAAGCCACACCATTCACAAAATTACCTAAGCCATCGGATGTAAGAGAACGCCACTTAGCCGCAACACCCTCAGCCGCATCCCAACCAGTTTTCCTAAGTACAGCATCCGCCCCCTTAGACACAGGCCTCGGCACCAAAGCATTCGACACAGCAGGAACACCCCACGCCTGCACCAAACCACCAGCAGTCACATGATGACCATCCATAACATACGTCAACGACGTATCCACACCAGCCTCAACATAAGCACCCACCATCTCCTTAGCCCCACCATAACCAAGCTTCTGACCAAAACCCGCAACCTTCTGCGGAACACCAGAAAGACCACGAGCAGCATTACTCCACGCCGCCTGCGCCTGGCCATAACGAGAAGCCAAACTATTACCCAAACGACTACCCCAACTAGCAGCCTCATCAGCGCGAGCACCAATCTGAGCTGCACGCCCAGCCATAGCCCTCACACCAAAACCAAACACCGAAGAACCCAACTTCGTCACAAGAGAAGCAACACCTGCACCAAAGCCACCAGCAACACCACCAATAGAAGCGCTCAAAGCAACCTTCTTCCAGTCAATAGGCTCAACACTTAACCACTGCGAACCCAACTCAACACCACCAGAAATAAGCATCCCCGTCAAAATGCCCCAGCCAACCGGCCCAGAAACAGCCAAAGCAGCCACACCAACAGCAGCCACACCCAAAGCAATCCAACCAGCATTATCCCGGGCAAAATCAGCAAGCCCCTTACCCAAACGCTCCACAGCACGCCCAGAAACATCCTCACGATACTCCTTAAACTGCGCAGCAGTCATCGGCGACAAACCCCAAGGGTCCACCAAAACAGAAGGCGCATTACCCACAAACGAATAAACATTCGCACCCCAACCAGCACCCACCGGCGACGGCACAGGATCAGGGCTCATAAACCCGCGCGAAACCGGGTCATACGCACGGGCGCCTAGAACTTCCAGCCCCGCGACCTGTAAAGAACCCGCAACAGTCACGCCACCGGCCAGGCCAGAACCAAACCCCGACACCACCGGCGAAACACCAAACGGGTCCACACCACCAGCACCCAACAAAAGTAAAATTCACACACACGACCACTGATCCACCAATAATTCAGTAGCCGCTTCTGCTTCATCCCCCTAAACTGTTACATACAAACTTCGGCCTCCGAGTTGTCCTTCGGGAAACAAGGAACCTTCTCAGAAACCCGAACAGAAGAAGTCATCCCACGGGAAAGACAAAGCAACTTAGGGTTATCATGAACTATCTTCTATAGCTAAAAAATTAAGTGAGAATACAGCAACAAGCATGCCCCTTAAATGCCTTATCTAAGCCTTAACCACAAGAAATCCGAAAGGGCCAAACCCATGAAAACAGATGACATTATATTCCTTATTGTAATGGGCTTAGTTACGATATATCTTATATGGAAAATGTTTCAGAATAAGGAAAAATATGGAACTTTCACAAACCCCTACAGGTTTAGAGAGTATTACAATCCCCATGTGGACCCAGCTAAGACTGACTACTTCAAGAGGGTAGAAGAGACTGTCCGACAAAGAGAAATAGAGCGCGAACGAAAAAAGCAAGAAAAATTGAAAAGGAAAAAATCTGAATAAATACTTATGTATTTTATAAATTCAATGAGAAAATAACTAGAAGAACATATCGTAGGCATTGACCGAAAAATCAAATTAATACCGCAGTCAGGCTTATCTTATTCAACAGGAGTAGCGGATGTTATACCAGCTGAACCATACACACCATTCCCCAGTGAAACACCCTTGACAACAAACTCAAATTTCTCACCATAATGCTCCTGAAAAAGCTCATGAAGAGCTTGCTGATTCATGTTTCCTGGAAAGTCTGGATTTATGATACTCAACTTCCCGCACTCTTCTGTATCAACCCTCAAAAATGAGGTGGGAGCACCGCCGCTAGAATCTGAAATAACTTGCGATGATTTTACAGTACACACCTTCTGGGTAGACCACCTGTTTCCAAGGAAGCTGAGTACTCCCATTGTCACTACAAAAGCTGTAAGGACACATGCGGTGAGCTTTGCGGCAAAGGAGTCTTTCTTTCTAGACATAATTTATTCTCCAACAGGAAGTTTAAAAACACATATAGATAAATATAAGCATTTCCTACCGCTTACGCCTCAGCGAATCCCCTAACCCTTTTGCAGCACCCTTTTCTATGGCTCTCACCAGTAGTACCGTCACACTGACCCTCAAAAACCCGAACAGCAGTAGACACCACATCAAAAGAACGCAATACTACACCACAGCCTACTACCCCAGAACCACCCCTCCATTTTCTACAGTTACCTACTGCAGGGCAAAACCAAGACCCTCCACGCGGTCACCCTCAGCGGGCAACTGGATAGGACCAAGCAAAAGAACCATCTTCTGTCCCTGTCGTTCATTCACCACATCTGCCATCTGTTGCCAAGAAGCGCGGTAACAAGGGTCAGAGACGCGAGAAATATAAACAGACCCACAATCCTGAGTATAAATTATTAATTTCGTACTCGAAGTTGCAAGCCCACCGGTACCGCTACGACCATGAGAAACCTCGGCAGATTCAATAATGCACTCACGACTTACCGGGTTCGCCTCATTATATATACTGATGCCTGTAAGCCCGATAGCAGTGACCAGCCCTAGAATTGCAACAAAGAAAAAGACAAAACTAAACCAGCGCCGGGGTTTCCGTCTGCCATCTTCATGCCTTTCATCTGTAAAGAAGATACCCATTTCATTTACCCTGAATCGGACGAATATGGTCAGCCCACACAGTGCTAGTGCTACCTACACTTCCATTAGCCATGTTGTTCAATCCTTCTTTATTTGCGTCCTCCCAGCTAAAGGCATCTTCTTGCGGAGTGACAATATAGTTAGCTATGCCGACTAAGTAGTCCGCAGATTTATCGATTCCGGTTCCAGCAAAAGAAGTGACTGGTGTAGTCCCGCGAACAAAGTTCTCTGGTAAAGGCCTAATCCTCGGCGAAACCACACCAACACCAAAACCCGCACCCGTAGCACGAACATAACCACCCACAGTATGCTCCTTAAAATCACCCCACGCATACGCCAAATTATTACTCGTCACATTAGAAACAACACCCTGAACCGTCTGACCCGCCATCGACCGCACAGCACCACCACCATCATCAAACCCACCAAAACAAAGACGACGGCACCCCCACGCACCCAAACCGAACACACAAGAACACCGCCACCACTACCACACCAAACAAACCAGAAACCTACCGGTACCGACCTAAATCCAGAACCACACCAACAAGCAGATCACTACTCAACAGGACCAGAAAACGAAAAAACCTCCCGCTGACCCCAACTATCCACACCAGTCTCACCAATCATAAACTCATACCTCTTACCCGACTCAAGATAGACTCAACCTCTCCCTCACTCACACCCTAGAGACCCTTACCCTGAGCCCCCCTTCAACTCCCTATACTTAGTCCACCCCACATACAGGTGAATAAACAAACCCAAGGATGCAAAACTCTGAACAGCAGACAAGGGTAGGAACTGCATACAAATAAAAGTACCCGCCGCAACCACCAGAAGCCCCAGCAGAAAATACACCACCAAAAACTTCACCGGACTACCAAGAGACCGCCCCAAAACATTAGACAAAGGAACATTAACACCGGCCATAACAAGACCCGTAAGAGCACCCAGTAACATAAAAACCCCTAAAAAAAAATAAACCCACACACTAAACCAAATGCACAGGCATAAACCAAAACTAATCAGAAGACCTAAAATTCACAGGAGAACCATCAGCCTCCTTAATATCCTGAATATTATGATAATTACCGTATAAAAGATACTTATTCACCACAAAAATATACTTCTTACCCACCACTAAACTATCCGTCGTCTCCTCCATACCCACACCATCCAACACAGGACGATAAAGCATCAAGGTCCCACACTCCTCCGTCACAACAGACGAATCAGGGCTCGGTGAACTTATCTTCCCAGAACCCCGCATACGCCAGACGGTCGAGGCAGACTTCACGGTACAGGTCATCTCCTGGGTATAGTGCGAATCCGCGTACCGTTTAACAGGGGTCATCAGCACAAGCAAAAGAACCACACCCACAAAATAAAAGCTCCATGCTTCCCTCAGATGACTAAAAAACCTTTTTCATCAGCACCCCCTACCTTCTCCGAAAAACAGGACGACGAACATCCAGAAGCCAGCTACTGCTCAGGAATAATCACATACTCCGCAGCAGTATTCCCAGGATTCCACGATAAAGGACCAATCATAAAAACCAGCTTCTGCCCCTGATACTGGTTCACCAAATCAATATTCTTCGACAGGTCATCAGTGCCACCAACCACTTTAGGGGTGATAATTAATCCGCACTCAGTAGTTTCTACAGCTATCGCATTTTTACTAGAAGCTACCTTAGTACCGGTACCCCCTCTAGAAAACCGAGCCGATTCAATAGTACATTCTCTAGGCTCAGCGTAATGAGAATTTACGTATCTAAGAGCTGGGTAAAGCATGAACATCAAAAACAAAAAAATTCCAGTACCAATATACCAAAGCATATCTTTACGTGTTAGCTTCCGCTTTTCCATCTATTTCCCTCTCCAGCCACTGCGCCACCTTACTCTCGGCTAAGTCTACCCAGCTACCCCAACAAGGCAGATGACTACTCAACAGGACCAGAAAACGAATATACCCTCCGCTGACCCCAACTATCCACACCAGTCTCACCCAGCATAAACTCATACTTCTTACCCGGCTCAACCCGGCTCAGCGTAGACTCAATCTCCCCCTCACTCACCGGCATATAAAGCCCCTCACACTCCACAGTCGAAAAAACAATATCGCCTTCAGAGGAGCTATACCTGACACCACTTGAACTCCTGGACTCATGCTCAGCAGACTTAACCGTGCACACCAGAGGCACCTGATGCGAACGATCATAGATAAAAAGCCGCCAGCCGTAATACAACGGCGTTCCAAGGATTAAAGCCCACATAAGAAGAACAAGAGACAAAACCGGGTAATTGATTTTCTGCGGTGTCTCACCGGACTCAGCCGACTCACCTTTATTGTTCTTTTGGCTCATCACTATCAAACCCCTCCTCAACAGCAAAACCAGTCGCACTCACCGCCACACCACTAGCACCAGCAACCATAGACCTCTGACCACCAGAAGCAGACGAACCCATAGCATACAACTGATCCGTTGCAGGCCCCTTCACAGGAGCAGACACCAGAGCAGAACTAGCAAAACCCTTACCAAAACAAAGACGACGGCACACCACCAGCACCCAACACACAAAAACACCGCCACCACTACCACAAGGAACAAACCAGGGGCCTACCAACCCAAAACAAGACCCCAAACACACCTACCCCCGAATCGGAAAACCCTCCAACTCCACAGCACGAGCAGTATAGTGCCCCACATACAAATAACTCACCCGAAACCGCAACCGCTCACCCCGATGACGATTCAACTCATCAGCCAAATCCTGAGCACTATCAAAACCCTCATTCTGCATTTTTGTAAAAAACACCAGCCCACACTCCTCAGTCTCAGTATTCACACCCTGCCATGAAGAAGAAGACCGCAAACCGCCCCCACCACTGACAACCTCAGCACCCACAACAGTACAATCAACCGTCCGATAAAAATGCAGGTTACCAAAGTAATAAGCAAAAACAACAACCCAAAAAGTCCACACACACCGCATAAAAATCTTACGCACCCGCGGACTAGCCACACCTGCCCCACCAGCCCCAGACTTACCACCACGGTCTTGATCAACAACAGCCACACAAACCACCTCTCCAACTACCCACAAGCCTAACCAAACCCCAGCAACACACCAAAAGCCAACAAACCAACCGGCCAGCACCACACCCAAAACGACGACAGCACCCCCATGCACCCAACACACAAGAGCACCGCCACCACTACCACACCAGACAAACCAGGACCTACCGGCCCAAATCAAGACCCTCAAAACCCACAACCGACAACTCACCAGGACCAAACATCTGCCAATACCCCACATCCACCGCCACCCGCTGACCAGCAAGAGCATCAATACGCTCAGCAACCTCAGCACGCCTCAACCCATGACGATCCCCCTTAAACCTCAAACCACCACAATCCGAAGTCTGCACATAAATATACGGATTGCCCGAATACGACTTAGACCGGCTCTCACCAGCGGCAGCCCACTCAATAGTGCACTGCTTCTCATAATGAAACACCCGATTAAAATAAGGCGAGAGCAAGAACCAGGAAACCCCATAAACCATCGGGACAAGAAAAATCGACAAACCAACAAGATTACGCACACGCTCCCAAGGAGACATATACCGCCACCCATTAGGCTTCTTGCCCTCCACAGACTCACTCACCAGAACCCTCCCTCACACTCTCAACCATAACCCCCACAGACGCATGCACACCCGAAGCACCAGAACCCAACAACCCTAGATCCCGCACAGCACCACCATCATCAAACCAACCGGCCGGCACCACACCCCAAAACGACGACAGCACCCCTTCACCCCAACCCGAACACACAAAAACACCGCCGCCGGCCCCTAGCTTCTTGAGCTACCACCAGCTAGAAAGTAAGGTTCTTTTCAATCAGCGCCCCGCGGCCTCAGGGCTACTAGTCCTGAGCAGTCATTAGCCCTCTAAAACTATAGTCCCAGCTAGTTCACGCTTAAGTATTTTTCCGGTCGGACCCAGCGGTAGCGACTGCCGGACTTCATAGCGACGAGGCCGCTTATAGGCTGCCAATTCTGCACGGGCCAGAGCATCAAGGGCCGCCACCAGTTCACCCATCTGCGCTTCATCAAGCTGCTCATGCGGCACAATCACAGCCACGACCTCCTCACCTACCCGGGGGCAGGGAACACCCACGACCGCGGCCTGCCTGACCCCAGAATGGATGTCGAGGACATCCTCGATCTCGCGCGGGTAAATGCTATTTCCATTGCGCAGAATCATGTCTTTAAGACGGTCAACAATAAAGATATTGCCCTGCTCATCAATTTTTGCAACATCCCCGGTCGCAAACCACTCCCCCTGCATCACCTGCTGTGTTGCCTGGGGGTTGTTCCAGTAGCCAGCCATAACATTTGGGCCGGCAACCCAGAGCTCACCGGGCTGGCCCGCGCCAAGTTCTTGCCCCCTGCTATCAACAACTTTGACACGCACCCCGGGAAGAGCACGACCCACCGACCCGATGAGCAAGCCAAACTCCGCACGATTAAAAGCCACCACGGGAGCAGTCTCGCTTAAGCCATAGCCCTCATAAATGGGAAAAGCTAAGATCTGCTCAATCTGCCGGTGAACAGAAGCGGGTAAAGCTGCCCCGCCAGATACGCCAAACCGGATAGTCCCCCGCAACTGGGCGGCCAGGGCAGGGTCAGTAGCCAGATAGGCGGCCCAAGCCCCATACATGGTTGGCACCGCGGCATAAACCGTGACCCCGGCGCTCGCGCACAGTTGTGCTGCTCCCCCCGGTGTGAACTGCGGAAGCAGAGCAACGCTTGCACCGGCCGCAAAGACTGCATTCATGGACACCGTTTGACCAAAAGCGTGAAAGAGCGGGAGCCCGCCAAAAATAGTGTCGTCCCCCCTAAAACCAAAAACCTCTGCGCAGGCACGGGCGTTGGACAGCATATTCGCATGGGTTAAGGTCGCGCCCTTGGGGGCACCCGTCGTCCCCGAAGTGTAGAGCAGAACAGCGGGCGCGTCCAGGTGCACGGCTCTAGGCTCCCAGGGGCCTACCCTAGGAGCCGCAAAATCAAAGCCCAGACCAAGAATCTCAATCTTTAGCTCGCTGCCCAGGTGCCGACCGGTCTGCTCAGCTTGATCAGCAACCCGCGTGCCTTCGCCGGCGATCAAGAGCTTCGCACCAGAATCTTCAAGCTGGTATACAACCTCTCGTGAAGAGAGCAGAGGATGAAGCGGAACCGCAACAGCTCCCAAGGATACAAGAGCGTAGTAAAGAATAACCATCTCGGGAACATTCGGCAGAGCCAAAGCAACCCGATCACCAGCAACTAGTCCCCGGGCTTCAAGCCAAAGCCGAGCCTGCCCAGTTCTTATGACAAGCTCCGCGTAGGTGAGCCCACCGCCTGCCCAGGTTAAAGCCACTGACTGGCTCTCAGCCCGGTCTGTGATCAGCGATGCAAGATTATGCTGTGCGGCTACGGCCTTTGCTGTGTGTGTCATAGATTCTGGTTACTTTCAGGTGAGCAGGAACTGGTAGCACACAATCTATTTTCCCACACCCGGCCATTCATTAAACTCCCTGTGCCCGGCAGGCCGCAAGAGTTGGCTGGTCCTGCACCCACCTGAGCTTGCTAACTGAAGCTCTTTTCTGAGAAAGTGAAGCTATGACAGTCCCAGATTCAAACCTGACCGATCAGGAACTAGAATTCCTCAATTCAGTTTTTGACTTGGCACGCGAGAATAAACCGGTAGCTCTCAAGTCTCTTTTTGACCAGGGGGTGCCGGTAGACCTCACCAACGCCAAAGGCGATACACTGCTCATACTCGCGGCCTACCACGAGCACACCGACATGGTCCAGTTACTCATCAACGAAGGCGCTGACCTTGACCGGCTCAATGAACGAGGTCAAACTGCTTTAGTCTGTGCAGCCTTCCGCAGCAACCTTCCCATTGCCCGTATGCTACTGGATGCAGGGGCCGACGAGACGCTTGGCTCCCAGACACCAGCTCAGGTCGCTGAGTTCTTCGACCTGGAAGAGATGAAAAAACTTTTCTCCTCATAAGATCCCACCACTTTACCAGCACCTCAGTAGACACAGGGGCGGTAGCTAGCGCACTACTAGCTACCGCCCCAACTCTTTGGCAGACACCGTCACCAGGCTAAGCCGCCCAATCCAAGAACAGCGAAGCTGCCGCTTGACCGCCCTGCGGATCCCTGGTAATCACCATGACGGTGTCATCACCAGCGATAGAGCCTAGAAGAGGTTCCAGCCCGGCTTGGTCAATAGCAGATGCCAGGAATTGGGCCGCCCCCGGCGGGGTCCTGAGAATCACAAGGTTGGCTGAAGCTTCGGCTGTAACCAGGAGTTCCTTAAAGAGGGAGACCAAGCGGGCATCGGGGCCGTCCTGAGAGCTACGGCGCACCGGGTGGTTAGGAACCGCATAAATGAGGCCAGATTTATCGTCACGCACTCGTTCAGCGCCGATCTCTACCAGATCGCGGGAAAGAGTAGCCTGGGTAACCTTGAGACCGTCGTCTACCAAAAGCTGGGCCAGCTCAGATTGCGAGCGCACGCGGTGCGTTTGAAGCACCTCGATGATTCGGGCTTGTCGGGCTGTTTTTGTGGATGGGATTGCCATGATTACTTCTCTTCGTTGAGGGTTAAAGCTACTGATGGGAGCGCTGTTCGTCTATCTTCTGCCAGGCCTGATTCGACCAGGAGGAAGGTCATGAGAGCCTTCTGAGCATGCAGGCGGTTTTCCGCTTCATCGAAGACAAGGGATTGGGGGCCATCGATAACGTCTGCGGTGACTTCATAGCCACGGTAGGCCGGGAGGCAATGCAGGAAGATTGCTCCGGGGGCGGCTTGTGCCATGGCCTTGGCATCGACGGTGTAGGGGGCAAAGATGCGGGTTCGTGCTTCTTTTTCGTCTTCTTGACCCATGGACACCCAGGTGTCGGTGATTATGACATCGGCGCCAGAAAGGGCTTGGGCCTTATCGGTAGTCACGAGAACTGACCCACCGGTTTCGGAGGCTCGTTGCTGGGCTTCCTGGGCGATTGCGGGAGCTGGCAGGTAGCCTTCGGGGCCTGCAATGCGCACGTGCATGCCGGCGGTTGCGCACCCCAGGAGGTAGGAGTTAGCCATGTTGTTGGCGGCATCGCCAAGATAGGTCACTGTTTTGCCAGCCAGCTGGCCCAGGTGCTCACGGATAGTGAGCAGGTCAGCCAGAATTTGGCAGGGGTGGTAATCATCGGAAAGAGCGTTGATAACGGGTATGCGGGAGTAGCGGGCCATTTCTTCCAGCCCGCTCTGGGAGTAGGTCCGCCACACGATGGTAGAGACCATACGGGAGATGACCTGAGCGGTGTCACAGATAGATTCCTTGTGCCCGAGCTGGGCTTCACCGGGGTTGACGATGAGCGGGTTTCCGCCCAGCTCTGCCACGCCAGCGTGGAAGGAGAAGCGGGTGCGGGTAGAAGTCTTGTCGAAGATGACGGCAACTGTCTGCGGGCCAGCTAGTGGCTTGTAGCCGTAGCGGTTAGCTTTCATGGTTGCTGCTAGGTCAAGAACGCGGGCTTGTTCTTGCGGGTTGAGGTCGGTGTCTTTGAGGAAGTGGCGGACCATTGGCTCTCCTTGGCTAGCGTGGCGGTCAACGCCACAGAGTATCAATTATATGCATATTTTTTTGATACTTATGCATTTGGGTGAATAGTGTTAGAGCTTACGTGCCTGAGCATGAATTATGGGGAACTCAGCAGTGAATTCTGCCAGTTCTTGATCGGTAATCGTCAGAGCCGGCGCGATACGCACGGTGCGGGCATCTGGGGCGTTTACAATGAAACCCGCTGAACGAGCCGCTATCACAAAGGCAGGAGCCAGAGGGTTGCCCTGCTCTGTTGCTGAGTCTGTAAGAACAATCCCAATCAGTAAGCCATCTCCGCGGCTTGTTGCTACCCCGGGGACCTGCTCAATAGCTGCGCGGAACCGGGTTCCACGCTGGCTGGCAGCCTCAAGTAAACCTTCATTTTCAATGGCCTGCAAGGTCGCAGTTGCCGCTGCGGTGGCCAAGGGATTACCGCCAAAGGTCGTTCCGTGCATACCTGCTTCTAGGGTCTGGCCAGCATCAGGCCCAACAGTGAGCACCGCTCCAATAGGGAAGCCGCCGCCCAGCCCCTTAGCCAGGGTAATAACATCGGGTAGCTCTTGCCCCGTCAGTTCACGCGAGTGGGCAAACCAGCGACCGGTGCGACCCATACCGGTCTGGACTTCATCGACCATGAGCAGGGCACCGGCTGACCGGGTGAGTTCCCTAGCACGCTGGAGATAGCCTTCGGGCAGGGGCAGGACACCGGCTTCCCCCTGAATAGGTTCAACGATCAGGGCCGCGACATGATCGGACAGGTTCTCTTCGAGAGCCTCTATAGTAGCGGGGATATGTTTGATGCCAGCTGGTAGCGGTTCGAAAGGCTCACGGTAGGCAGGCTTGTGAGTCAGCGCCAAAGCGCCCAGGGTACGCCCGTGGAAACCGTGTTCCAGAGCCAGAATGGTGCCCTTACCCCGGACGTTACCGTAGCGCCGAGCCAGCTTGTAGGCGGCCTCATTGGCTTCGGTACCCGAGTTGCAGAAGAATACCCGCCCGTCCTGCGCCCCCAGGTAACCCAAGAGACGCTGAGCCAGTCCCACCTGCTGCGGTGTGGTGAAGAAATTAGAGACGTGCGCTAGCTGAGCAGCCTGCTCGCTCACAGCCCTAACCCAGGCGGGGTGAGCATGGCCCAGAGCATTCACCGCGATACCGCCCAAAAGATCCAGGTAGGTACGGCCCTCGGCATCGGTGACCCGCGACCCGCTCCCCCGCACTAATACAAGAGCGGGCTGGCCAAAGACCCCCAGCATGTCGTGGGCGTACTCAGTGATCAGTCTTTCTTGGGTCATGGTCCTTCTTTCCAACCGTCAGGGTGTATCAGTGTGGTTCCGGAAGCAGAGGCTAGTAGGTCAGTGGCTGTACTTGAAAATCGGGAGCGGGGTGACGCCAGGCGACGTCCTCAACATCATCGGGGATGAGCTGGGTGCCGATGCCGGTGTCCGTAAAGATTTCCAGCAGGGGTGAGTGTGGCAGGCGACCATCCACAATGGTTGCTTTCGGAACCCCCTGCTCCACAGCTTGAAGGCAGGCGGCCATTTTGGGGATCATGCCCGAAACCAAGGAGGGGAGCATCTGACGGAGCTCGCTCACTTTCAAGGAGCTAATCAGGGAGGACCGGTCAGGCCAGTTAGCATAGAGCCCCTCAACATCGGTCAAAATAACCAGTTTCTCTGCCCCCAAGGCGGCGGCCACTGCGGCGGCGGCGGTATCGGCATTAACATTCAAGATTTCTCCCGTCAGTCCAGCCAAGCCGTGGCTGTGATCGGGGTACTTATCGGGGTCAGATATCTCGGGAGCTACCGAAGAAATCACCGGAATCTTACCTGCCTCAATCATGGACATCATCGCGGTGGTGTTCACCCCTACTACCTCACCCACCAAGCCCAGGTCTACTTCCTGGCCGTCCACCTGGGTGGTAATCCTGTGTGCCCGCAGGAGGCCACCGTCTTCACCACTCATGGCTACCGCAAAGGGTCCGTGACTGTTGATAAGTGATACCAGTTCACGGGCGACCTGGCCGGTGAGCACCATCCGCACCACATCCATAGCCTCGGGAGTTGTGTAGCGTAGCCCGCCGCGGAACTGGCTCTCAATCCCGAGCTTATCCAGCATGGCAGTAATCTGAGGCCCACCACCGTGAACCACCACCGGGCAGATGCCGATGGTGCGCAAGAAAACCATGTCTTCGGCAAAGGCAGCCCTGAGGTCATCAGAAATCATGGCATTGCCGCCGTATTTGAAGACCATGACCTTACCCCGGAACTGCTGGATCCAGGGCAAGGCCTCCATAAGAGTCTTCGCTTTTTCCTGGGCTGTTTCAAAACGGGCCTGGGCGTTCTTCTGCTCTGCCATGGCTTTCTTTCTGGGGAGTCGGATGCTGGTAAAAACGGATGTGCTGGTCTTGAGGCTCTCTGGATCAAAATCTCAGACGCTAGCTAGAATAGGCCGAATTTTCGTGCACATAGTCGTGAGTGAGATCGTTAGTCCAGATAGTGGCTTCGTGTTCGCCAGCGGCCAGGTCAATCTCTACGGTGACCTTGCGGTCAGCCGCCAAATCAACCAGCTTGCGGTCCTGACCAATACCACCACCGGTGCAGACCTGAACACCGTTGATCAGGACATTGACGTTCTCGGGGTCAAAGTCTGCTGAGGTTGTACCGACCTCCGATAGAATTCGGCCCCAGTTGGGGTCATTGCCGAAGATAGCGGTCTTGAAGAGGTTGGAGCGGGAAACCGCGCGGGAGACCTCCTCGGCCTCTTCTTCGGTAGCGGCGTTGAAGGTGCGGACGTGGATGTCGTGGCTAGCACCCTCCGCGTCACCAATCAGCTGCAGGGCGAGGTCCTGGCAGACCTTGGTCAGAGCCTGGGTAAAGCCGACTAAATCGGGCACAAGTCCAGAGGCACCAGACCCCATGAGCACTACGGTGTCATTGGTGGACATACACCCATCAGCATCAGCCCGGTTGAAACTCAAACGGACGGCTTGGCGCAGGGCGGTGTCAAGGTCTTCAGGTGATAAGACGGCATCGGTGGTCAGTACTACCAGCATGGTAGCTAACCCGGGGGCAAGCATGCCCGCCCCCTTGGCCATACCGCCGATCAGATAGTCACCACCCTGCTCCAGTTCAACGCAGATGGCCGCCTGCTTGGGGACGGTATCGGTGGTCATAATTGCCTCTGCGGCGGCCAAAGAATCGGATGGGCTTACCCCCAGAGCCCTAGCGGCTTGCTTACTGCCTGCCAAGAGATTATCCAGGGGGAGCCTCTGCCCGATCAGCCCGGTGGAGCATACCAACACGTCACCGGCAGAAATGTTGAGCAAATCGGCCACATGCTCAGCGCTGGTGTGAGTGTCTTGGAAGCCAGGAGCACCGGTGCAGGCGTTAGCCCCACCGGAGTTGAGTAGGACCGCATCAACCCGCCCATCGCCGACCACCTGCTGACTCCACAGCACCGGCGCAGCCGCAAACCGGTTGGTAGTAAAAACGGCAGCAGCGTTCTTCAGCGGCCCGTCATTGACCACCAAGGCAACGTCCTTTTTGCCTTCAAGAGCGCTGATACCAGCGCTCACCCCGGCAGCACGGAACCCGCGTGCCAAGGTCACGCCCTGGGTGATAACCCCTTCGATCTGGTGCTGGGTTGCGCTCACGGTGCAAGTCCTTCCTGCAACAGGCCCGCATCCTCCGGCAGACCCAAAGCAATATTCATGGATTGAATGGCACCTCCTGCAGTGCCCTTGGTCAGGTTGTCAATCACGCTGGTGACGATGACTCGACCGGCGTGGGTGTCAAAGGCTAGCTGCATTTCTGCATGGTTTGAGCCCTGAACGCTTTTGGTGGTGGGCCACTTCCCCTCGGGGAGCAAATGAACAAAACGCTCCACCTCATAGGCTTTAGCCCAGGCCTGCCGAAGCTGTTCCTCGGTAACACCGGGTTTGACCTTTGCGGTGCAGGTAGCAAGGATTCCCCGGGGCATGGGTGCCAGTGTGGGGGTGAATGAAATCTGAACCGGCTGACCGGCCACCGCAGACAGTTTTTCTTCGATCTCAGGGGTATGCCGGTGGGCACCGCCCACACCGTAGGGACTCATGGACCCCATAATCTCGGAAGAGAGCAGATGCGGTTTGAGGCTCTTACCTGCACCTGAGGTGCCCGAAGCCGCAACTATCACAAGGTCCTGCGGTTCAAGTAAGCCAGCGGCAAAACCGGGGGCTAGAGCCAGCAGCGAAGCTGTGGGATAGCAACCTGGGACGGCAATACGGTTGACTCCCACTAGCTGGTCACGCTGTTTCTGCCCGCAGGTAAAGGGTAACTCCGGTAGCCCATAGGGCCAGGTGCCAGAATGCTCAGACCCATAGAATTTGGCCCAGGCCTCGGCGCTATCAAGCCGGTGGTCAGCCCCGGCATCAATAACAAGGGTGCTCTCGGGTAGTTGTGAGGCTATCTCAGCGCTAGCCCCATGAGGGAGGGCCATGAATACAGCGTCGTGTCCGCTCAGTGCCTGGACGGTTGTATCAGCAACTACCAGATCAGCGTAAGCTCGCAGGTGAGGGGCTAGATCCCCCAGAGGCTGACCTGCCGATGAGTGCGCGGCAACAGTTTTTACCTCAACCTGCGGGTGGGTGGCTAGGAGCCGGAGAATCTCGCCACCAGCATACCCGGTGGCTCCGGTGACAGCTACGGTAATAGTCATAACACCATCATTGCATGTTTTTGCATACCAGTAAATATTTATTCATTATCTATGGGTGTATGACTTCCTTGCCCCATCTTCTTCATACCCGCCTTGCCCTGGGAGTAGGCTAAAGATATGACTTCTCAGACCATGACAGCTATCCAGCTTCACAGCACAGGAGGCCCCGAGGTCCTCCAGCTCAACCACCTTGCTACCCTGACCGCCGCACCCGGGCAGGTTCTTGCAGAAACCATCGCAACCGGTGTGAACTTTATTGAAACCTACCAGCGATCAGGCATCTACCCTGTGCCTCTGCCCTTCACCCCAGGCTCCGAGGCCAGCGGCCGCGTGGTAGCGGTAGGCCAAGGCGTTACCGAATTTCAGCCGGGCGACTTGATTGCAACGGCCAGCGCCACCGGCACCTACGCCCAATTCTTCACAGCTGCTGCCGAACTCTGCCTACTAATCCCCGAGGGCATCGACCCGGTTGAAGCCGCGGCTCTCCCCCTCCAAGGTATGACAGCCCACTACCTCATCAACTCCACCTACCCCGTCCAGGCAGGTGAAACCGTGCTCTTCCACGCCGGAGCTGGTGGAGTAGGCGGCATTGCTATCCAGCTCCTCAAAGCCAAGGGGGCAACCGTCATCACTACGGTATCCAACGACGAAAAAGAAGCCATTGCCCTGGCCCACGGCGCTGACCATGCCCTACGCTACGAAGGTTTTGCTCAGAAAGTCCATGAGCTCACCGACGGAAAGGGTGTGGCCGTAGCCTACGACGGGGTAGGGAAAGACACTTTTACTGATTCCCTCAAGTCGCTTGCAATCCGAGGTATGGGCGTGCTCTTTGGTGGGGCTTCTGGCCAAGTGCCGCCCTTTAACCTCCAAGAGCTCAACTCCCTAGGCTCACTCTTTATCACTCGACCTACCCTCGCCCACTACTTACAAAACCGAGAAGAAGTCACCTGGCGTATGGGCGAACTCTTCCAAGCAATCCAGGCTGGCCAGCTCAAGCTCAGCATCGACCAGACTTTCCCCTTAGCTGACGCAGCCCAGGCCCACCGCTACCTTGAAGCCCGCAAAACCAGGGGCAAAGTCTTACTGGTACCCTAAGCACCTCAAGACTGAGGCGGGGCCCCTAGTCACTCGTGGCTAGGGGCCCCACCTTAGTACGCGTATTGGCTAGCGGCTTGGGCTCTAATCGATAAACTCTTCATCTTTACGTTTACGGATGAGCATGAAGGTTGCCACAACCCCAGCACCAAATACTAGGATGGCCCCGCCCAGGCGAAGCATGGCCGAACGCTTCTGTGAGCTCACGGTGTCTTCCGTAACCGGCACCAGGCTACCTTCTGTACCCGTACGCACAACAATTAGCTCCGTATCAGAAGTCTGAGCCAAAAGGGCATCGACTCTCTGGGGGAAGTCAGCACTCACTCTCCCGGTCTGAGAACCGCGGAATTTAACGGAATCCCCCGGGTTCACGCTGGCGGGGTCAGCCACATCTGACACAAAAGTTTTACCGGCCATAGCAGAATCATCGGGGAGCTTGCCAGAGTAGATAGCGACGTTCTTATCGCTCTGCAGATCAGGTGTCACATCATCGATTGCTCCGCTAATAACCCATGAACGATTCTCATAGCCCTCGTTGGCTCGGGCCTCGTTGAAGGTACGTACACCGCCAATGAGCAGGATAAATGCAACTACCGAGACCAGCAGCATAATACCGGCTGCAGCTAGCTTAGATCTAAGAGAGCCCCGGGAATCAGCATCGTCCTCTTCACCGTCCTCAGCGAAAGTAAAAAAATCTGATACCTGTTCCTCGTCCTCAACAATATCCCGGTTCTCTGGCATGCCCTGGTCCCTCTCATCTTTCTGCAAAGCCCCTATGTTAGGGGCATCATAAAGCCTACTTCTGCAAGCCTACAAGTCACAGCTAAGGCCCCGCAAACTGCGGTGGCTTTATCTCACACTGATATGAAAACCCCCGCCCTTACCGCTAGGACGGTTAGGGCGGGGGCATCTACAGCCTTCTCGGCTACACGATTCTAGGCGCGCTGAACCGCCCCAAAACGCTCAAGAGCTAGAGCTACACCGGCTTCTCGTGCTTCACTTGCCTCATCAGCAGTCAGAGTACGATCCGGTGCACGGAAGCGCAACGCAAAGGCAAGCGACTTATAGCCTTCTTCGATGCCGGCGCCTCGGTAGTCGTCAAAGACACGAACGTCTTCAAGCAAATCGCCCGCGCCCTCAGCCAAGGTGGCGGCTAGATCGGCGGCAGGGATATCAGCCTTAACGATGAGGGCTACATCCTGGTTAGCAGCAGGGAAACCGGAAATACCGGTGGCCTGCACAGCCTGGCCTGCCTCAGCCAGCAGAGCGGTGAAGTTCAGCTCGAAAGCGCTGGTGCGCTCAGGCAGGTTACGCTGAGCCAGCAACTTGGGGTGTAGTTCACCCGCGTAGGCTACGACCTGCCCCTGAGAGTTACTCAATACAGCGGTACGTCCGGGGTGGAAGGCCTGATGCTCGCCGTTAGCGACGGTGAGCTTGACACCTGCAGCATCGGCCACCAGCAGCACAGAGTCCAGAGCATCACGCCAGTCAAAGGCTCGGGCAGTGAGCCCGGGGGCATCCTCGTGCTCGGCACCGGCAAACATGCCTGCGATGTGGCGAGGCTGGTCGGGAATACCGGCGTTGAGATCAGCAAGTACTTGATCATCAGGCTTAGCACCCAGGCCGGGGATGGAGGCCGAGCCAAGCTGGGGCCCGGGGATAAAGACATGACCGGTTTCGTAGATCGCAAGGTTCTTGAGACCGCGTGAGAGGTTACGTGAAAGAACCTCGGTCAGACCAGGCAAGAGAGAGCGGCGCATCCAGCCCTGGGCGGAGGAGATGGGGTTAGCCAGGCGGATTGAATCAACCTCTTCACCGGCTACGGGGCTGGCCCACAGGTTGTTGTCTGCATCGGAGACAAAGGGGTAGGCAAAGACCTCGGTCAGGCCCGATGAGGCAAGGGCGTTCAGTGCCCGGCGGCGCAGGGTCTGCTCCACGGTATAGCCGCGCCCGGGAGGGGCAACGGGCAGGGTGGAGGGAATCTGGTCATAGCCAACCAGACGGGCGACTTCCTCGGTCAGGTCTTCCTTATCGCCCAGGTCGGTACGCCATGAGGGTACGGTGACCAGGTAAGCATCATCGGTGGTTTCAACGCTGGCACCGATTTGTTCTAGGGAACTGACAATCTGTTCCTGGGTGTAGTCAATGCCAATACGGCCTGCGGTGTAGTCCTTGGGCAGGGTGATAAGGGTAGGTTTATAGGCTGAGCCAGTATCGGTCACCCCTTCTGCCACCTGGGCACCAGCCAGCTCAACCAGCAGATCTACCGCGCGCTGGGCGGCGGCGGCCTGAATCAGCGGGTCAACGCCGCGTTCGAAGCGTTTGGAGGCCTCAGAAGGTAGCTTGTGGCGGCGGGCGGTGCGAGCAATAGAAACCTCATCGAAGCGGGCAGCTTCGATCACGATGGTACTGGTTGAGTCGGTGACCTCGGTGGAGGCACCGCCCATGACACCAGCCAGACCGATGGGGCCGGAGTCATCGGCGATGAGCAGGTCCTCGGCGTGCAGGTCGCGGTCTTTGCCATCCAGAGTGGTGAGCTTCTCCCCCGTCTGGGCACGGCGCACGGTGATACCGCCTTCCAGCTTGTCCGCATCGTAGAAGTGCAGGGGCTGGCCCGTTTCAAGCATGACGTAGTTGGAGATATCCACCGGCAGTGAGAGTGAGCGGATACCGGCTAGGCGCAGTCGAGAGGACATCCAAGGGGGTGTCGGCGCGGCCGGGTTAACCCCGGTGACGGTGCGGGTGACAAAGCGGGTGCAGCCCTCCTTGCCATGAATGGGGGCTGAATCGGTCAGCCTGACAGTCAGACCAGAATCGTTTGCCGCCGGTGCCTTGGCGGCCAGTTCCAGCACGAAGTCCTTGAAGTCGCTACCGGTCGCATGGCAGTACTCGCGGGCAATGCCGCGAATAGAGAAACCGTAACCACGGTCCGGGGTCACATTGACCTCGGCGGCCTGGTCGTAAAGCCCCAGCAGTTCCAGGGCATCTGAGCCAACCTCGGGGTCAAGCCCCAGGGTGGAGAGTACCAGAATACCGTCATGGTCTTCGCCAATGCCCAGCTCACGCACGGAGGCAATCATGCCAGCAGACTTGTGGCCGTAGGTCTTACGGGCGGTGATAGCAAAGCCCCCGGGCAGAACAGCACCGGGCAGGGTCACAACAACCTTGTCACCGGGCTTGAAATTGTGGGCACCGCAGATAATGCCCTGCACGCCAGATTCCTCGATACCCTTACCGGTCAGGGTCTGTTTCTGCCCCTCGGGGACTACACGCACCTGGCACCAGTTAACGGTCTTGCCGTTGGAGTGAGTCTCGGGCTCCATGGACAGCACCTGACCAACCACAATCGGGCCAGTCAGATCATCGGTGGGGCGGTGAACGTCTTCTTCTTCAAGGCCAACCTTAACCAGGGTAGCCATAAGATCTTCGGCGCTTGCGTCGGCCGGGACGGGCGCGTATTCACGCAGCCAGGAAAGGGGTACTCGCATGGGTTAAATCTCCATCTTGAACTGCTGTGAGAAACGGACGTCGCCTTCAATCATGTCGCGCATATCGCTTACGCCGTTACGGAACATGAGGGTGCGCTCAATACCCATGCCAAAGGCAAAGCCGGAGTAGACCTCAGGGTCAATACCAGCGGCGCGCAGGACGTTGGGGTTGACCATGCCACAGCCACCCCACTCAATCCAGGCTGGGCCGCCCTTGGCATCGGGGTGCCAAACATCCAGCTCAGCTGAGGGCTCAGTGAAGGGAAAGTAGTTAGGGCGCAACCGGATTTTAGCCTCTGCACCGAACATAGCTCGAGCCATATGCTCTAAGGTGCCCTTGAGGTCAGCCATGGTTAGGCCCTTATCTACGGCAAGGCCTTCAATCTGGTGAAAAACCGGGGTATGGGTGGCATCGAGCTCGTCGGTGCGGTAAACCTGGCCGGGGCAGACCACGTAGAGAGGCAGGTCACGTTCCAGCAGGGAACGCATCTGCACCGGTGACGTGTGGGTACGCAGCATGAGGTGGGCCTTGGTTGGTTCCACGAAGAAGGTGTCCTGCAGTTCGCGGGCCGGGTGATCCGGTTTGAAGTTGAGGGCATCGAAGTTATACCATTCGGATTCCAGCTCGGGGCCGTCGGCGATTTCCCAGCCCATGCCAATAAAGATGTCGCACATCTGCTCTTGCAGGACGCTGATGGGGTGGCGGCCACCGATACGGCGGCGGGGGGTGTGGGCGGTGACGTCTACGGCTTCTTCTACCAGAATCCTGGCATCGCGCTCTTCTTCAAGCTGGGTATTACGGGCTTCGAGTGCCTTAGCCAGTCGGCCACGGGCCTGGCCCATGAGCTTACCAACGTCAGCCTTGTGTTCTTTACCCAGATCACGCATCTGCTTATTAGCTAGGGTAAAGCCGCTCTTATCGCCGGTAAACTCTAGACGAACCCGCTTGAGGTCTTCAAAGGTGGGGGTCTTCTCAGCAATATCGGTCAGGGCTCGGTCAAGTTCAGCCCGGAAGGCTTCCTCAACGGTAGCTAGGCCCCGCTGCGGGTCTGTCTCTAGAATTGCGCGGATATTGGCCAGGACCTGAGAGGGTGTGGGGTTTTCAGGTATCTGGTGCAAAGGATCAGTCATAGAAGCTATCTCTTCACGTCGGTTGGGTAGGGGCACTAGGCCCAAATCATCAAGGTATAAGTCTAGTGCAAATACTGTGTTGGTGCTGGCTCCCCTATCGGGAGGCCGGCTCTCTGCTCACCACGGTTCTGCAGAGGGTGTCTGCAAAATCTGGGGCTAGGTGGTGGTCTAGCTGCCGGTAGTTGGCATCAGAGATCAAAGGGTTATCCCAGCAATTCAGGCTTGACAGGTTCTTATGATTGCTGAGGCCAGCTGTGCTGGTTAACCATGGTGAACTTATGACCGGCCTTACTGCAGGAAATCGCCAAAAGGCGCTCAAGCGCGTGGGCCACCGTCGAATCCTTTTGGCCCTCTTCAACCGGGAAATGCTCTGCCGTAAGCCCTAGAGAGAAAATAGGTTGCAAAGCATCCACCCTTGCCCAGAACATACTACCTGCCGGGAACATAAAATCCTTGTTCTTGGGAAGCTGACCCCAGTTGTTCTTCCAGGTCAGTGCCTGGGCAATCGGGTAGTTAGTAGACCAGTTCCAGGAGTTTACAACCGATGGGTGAGGAAAAGGAGCCACCATACCCACCCGATCCGAGGCCAAAGCACCGATGATCTGCTCTACTGCCTGGCGACTGGGCAAAAGAGAATCAAGAATAAAGACCAGCCAGTCGTCAAGATCCGCGCTGTGGGGGGATTTTTTACTGTGGAGGTGAAGGACCAGGTCATAATCTTGATGTTCCTGGGCAAAGACTACAAACTTAGGCATGATGTCCCGGCCCCGGTTTTCAGCGATTTTTACTCTGGCATCGGGGAACCAGCCTTCGATGGCCTGGAGCTTAGCAAGCGTGTTCGTGGAGATATAGAGGTCATAGGGCTGGGGCACATGTTCGAGATACTTTTTGATCACCGGGCAAGATTCCAAGTAAAACATGTGGATGAAGACCGCTATACGGGGGAGCCGGCTCAGCGGCTTCTCCGATGCCAGAGCGTTGGGGTCAACATATTGCACGGAAGCTTTCTGTCTGCTCCTGCAGGGAGCCAAGGGGGGACTTTTGCGCTTTGCTACCCAGCCGGGCAACTTTTTGGAATCATACTGCCGAATTTCGGCCAAAGGTGAAGAAAGAGCTAGATCCTCGATAGCCCTGAGAACTTTGATTTCGTCACCGGGGTGGCGGACCAGGTGGGCGATGAAAGGGGTCGTCATAAATCTCAAGGAATCAAGAGACTGAACCCAGCTCCTTTGACAAGGCTTGATAGCCATGACCTCGGCAGCCGAATCTGTCGTTCTTGGTTCTGAGCCTTGGGCCGGGTCTAGGGGATTCACAGCTACCTGAGCAAAACCCCAATGGTAGATGGGGCCCAGAGCTGAGTAAGCCTTACTGTATACCGGGGTGCTTTGGATAGCCTGTTTACAGGTCCCAAGGATCTGAACCTGCAGAAGATGCTTGAGGGGTCTTAGCCAGGCTAGGCGCTCCCCCAGCTGAGAACGGAGAACAGAGGGCTTATGGGCACCAGCAGGCAGCAGATCCAGCAACTCATGAGCGTATCTCTTGGAGCTGCCGATAGTAGCTACAAACTCCTTCCGTCGCCCTTGCTTCTCCGGGGTGTCACTCATCACTAGATCCAGAGCCTGCTCAGCCATTGAGTCGCTATCGTAGGGTTCCACCAACTGACCCACCCAGGCAGTCTCAGCACTGAAGATATCTAAAATACCTAAGTCGGAGCGGTAGGCAACCATAGCCAGGCCCTGGCCCAGAGCATCAATAGCAGTTGTTGGCCCCGGGTCTTGGCGGGAGGTCAAGAGATAGGCGCTCGAAATCGCATACCAGGTGTGGGAGTTAGCCACATAGCCAGGGGTGATCAAAGGCAAACCTTGCTGTCGGGCCTCCTGGGCTATCTCAAGCGCCCAGGCAGATAGCTCACCTAACCAGATGAAAACTGATTTAGGTTCTCTGGCCAGAATCTTCCAGGCCACTTCAATAAATAGGTCAAATCCCTTTCGCCGGTCCCCGTACCCAGCCGATATATATATGTCCCCTAGGGTCCGGTGCCTTGCCAGTTCAAGCCGTAACCGGTTGGCTTCTTTATTGCTGACAGAGTGTTCTTTGATGCTTGGAACCACAACGGAACTCTTGCTCGTGGGTTCCAGCTCGTGCTGATAACTTAAGCGGACAGCCTCGGTGGCAAAGACCAGGTGAGGCATCTGTTGGAGAGCTGGCATTAAAGAGTTCTGCCTGACATAGTCCGGCATTTCATGGATCAGTGCCAGTGAGAACTCTCTGGCGGATTCTGGACCTTCAGATAAGAGTTGCACGCCCCAGCAGGTGTTGGCTATCACCGGAGTTTTCGGGGGCAGTGCTTCTAAAATTTCTTGAACGTCCCAGCCCTCTTCACAGATGTAGGTCGGGTACTTTGCGCGGTACTGTTCGTAAAGCTCTCCCCCGTTCCTCAGCACCACCAGGGGCTGATAACCTAACAATTTCAGGGCACTGAGTAATTCAAGCAGAAGTAAGGGGGCACCTGCCTTGTGGGCATCATTGCCCAAGACAAGTAGGGGGCAGGGGCGGGTGTGAAAATCTTTGAGAACTTTTTCTCCCGTCAGCCCGGCAGGTATCTGGCGGGGACGGGTGTGATAGCCAAGGGGTCTACCTCTGAGGATATAGTGGTGGCCCGCGTAAGTACTTTCCAGAGGCATATAGCAACGCTTATAAAAGTTAATGTCCAGCTCCGCGTTGGGGGAACGGCCCTCCCTGTCTCCGCAGAAGATAAAATGTTCCCAGGGGCTACCCTCATAATTGAGAACATCGGGGTAGGTCCTGAGGTAGTAGTCCTCATCAAAAATGCCGTCTGGGACTTCTGGGTTCAGGGCCCCCCAGGGGGAGCTTGATAGATTTTCCATATTTATCTTGCCTTTCTGCCTGCACCTTATGATCTTCAAAGCCCCTGATAAAGGCATGGTTTCTCACATGGTACGGTCCCGAAAACTTTGTTTGTCGGTGCCACTACCAACTCCTTGGACCCGATAGCGGCTCCCAAGAACTAATCTTTTTTATTCAACAAAACCTGGTTACGATCAACCCAGCGTTTAAAGGTGACATTGTTTGCGTAAACCTCTGAGTAGGACCCAAAAGAAGCCACCTGACCGGCTTCAAAAAGCGCCACCTGACGCATACTTGCGATAGTGCTCATCCGGTGGGCAATACACAAAACGGTCATAGTTTCAGGTAATGACCTAATAGCCTGATCCACCAAAAACTCTGTGTCATCGTCAAGGGCAGATGTTGCCTCATCCAAGATCAGTATCTGTGCTTTGCGGTAGAGTGCTCGAGCTATGGCGATTCTCTGGCACTGACCGCCGGAGAGTCCTCTGCCCTGTTCGGGCAAGATCGTGTCCAAGCCCTGGGGCAGGCCCTCCACTACATCGGTCAGGGCTGAAAGTTTAACCGCCTCTTCGATTTTTCTCTGGTCAATTTCCTCCTGACCAAAGGCAAAGGCGATGTTCTCCCGCAGACTGGCTTCAGCGATATAGGGCTTTTGCGGGACCAAAGCGATGAGCTTCCTAAAGCCTGCCCAATCCTTCCTGACATCTATGCCATCGATGCATAAGCTACCGCTGTAACCGGGTAAAAGCCCACAAAGAATATTAATGAAAGTCGTTTTCCCTGCTCCGCTGGGCCCTACAATGGCTATCCTAGCCCCTCTGGGAATATCACCGGTGATGTCTCTGATAACGTACTGGTCATCCTTGCTGTCACTAAACCGGTAACTCAGGCCCGTAAAGGAAATCGCCTCCTTAAACTCTTCAATTGCTTGTCCGGCGGGGTGCTTGGGCAAGAGGGTAACTGGGGCGGGGCTAGATGTTGCCTCTAGCTCTTCAAGAACCTCATACACCGCAGGGGTTGATATACGCATCACGGTGTAAGAACTAATGATCCGGTGCATACTAGGCAGGACTCTAAAAGAGATGATGACCACTGTTCCCAGATAGGCCAGGTCGTGGCTGGAGGGCTCACCCGATGCCAGAACAACTAAAAGCAAGCACGAGAGAAAAACTATCTCAAGAATATAGCGTGGTAGCTCAGCAAGAATACCCATGTCGCGATTAACCAAGGCCAGGTTTCTGGAGACCTGGCGGTAATCCTCAATCACCTTGTGTTCTGTGCCCCGTATCTTAAACTCGCTAAAGCCTCCCATGGCTCTGAGTATCATCTTGTAGTGGTCTTGTGAGATGCTCAGATTCTTGGCGCCCACACTTTGTGACACCTTACCGATAATCTTAATAAAGACGACAGAAATCAGTGTAGTAATAGCAATCAGGGCCAGGTAGCTCAGCGGCAGAATAAGAAAAATTGCCACAATCATCGATAGGGTCGTCAGTACATCGCTGACCAGTAAAACCAGGTTGGAGAGATAGCCTGAATAGGACTGACGTACCGAATGTTCAAGCCGGCGCAGGGCAACTGAAAAACTACGCTGGTTGTGCTCCTCTTGACCTGAACTAAGGTAGGTGGACAAAAGCCGAGTTGAGGTTTCCGCTTCGTTCAGCAGGATAAAACTCAAATACCAGCGCCTAAAGAGCAAAGCACTGATGTCTTTGAGCACAAAAACGACCACAATAGTCAGGGTGGTCTTGATGATGAGCTCACCCTGAGAAGTAGTGCCCAGAAAGTCACCGAATCGTTGAACACCGGGGCTCTGATAGTTACCGCTCAGGGTCAACACCAGAACCGGCACCAAGAAGGTAGCTCCCAATTCTACTAGGGCAATCAGCAGGGAGAAGGCCAGCAGGATGAGAAGTTTCCCCCGGGTTTTTTGATCAAGCAGGCGGCGGAAAACAAAAATGCTATTCAAACTTTTAATAGACTTCACGGGTTGAGTACCTCATAGATACTTTCTAGGTGCTTCTGAGCCACCTGAGAGTGGAAAGGCAGGGCCACAAAACTTTGGGCCAGTTCATCAGATTCTTGCCTGAGGGGGAGGTCATCTAGCGCATACCGGGACCAGTAACTGCCCTCTTGAGTCAGAGCGGGGAAGGTACGGGCCATAATCTTTTTCTCCTGCAACTGCTGAACCAGCTGCTTCTGCTCACCAGGTTCACAGCGAAAGGCGTAGAAGATATTGGAGTGTCTACCCCGCGGATGTACCCAGGCCCGGGGTGAGGCCTGCATTATGGCATCGAGTTCTTGGGCAAGAGCGCGGCGGGCTACCAGTTCTTTGCCTATTTCTGGGATAACAGCCAGCCCTAGGGCGGCAGAGAGTTCGCTAGCTTTTCCGTTGATTCCGAATGCCTGCGGGATTCCGGCGTTGAGGCCAAAGTTTCTGATCTGCTGTAGGTAAGGCAGGTCTTGGGGGTCCTGGCAAAAGACTGCCCCGCCCTCACCAGAGTGAAGCAGCTTAGTGGCATGCAGTGAAATGCAGCTGAAACGGCCCCGCCCTAGCAGCTCTTTTGCGCCTTCAGGTTCCTGCGGGAAGATGTGGGCGGCGTCGTAAATAAGGGGTAGCTGGTGTTGCTGAGCCAAGGCATCAAGTTGGCTGTCACATTCTACCCCCAGCAGGTGAACCGCCAGAATTGCCCCCACCCTTGAAGTGATATAGGGTTCCAGCCGCCCAGGGTCAAGGGTGAGACTAACCGGGTGGCAGGGAACAAATCGAGGCTTCAGACCGGCTGCCTCGATAGCGCTAGAAGTAGCCACAAATGTCAGGGCAGGAGTCAGAACTTCCGTGCCATGAGGTAATTTTAGGGACTGCAAGGCTAAAGTAAGAGCGCTCGTCCCAGAGCTAGTGAAGAGAGCCAGCTCTTGACCGTACAGCTGCCCTAATTTCATTTCAAAGAGAGCCGCAAGAGGTCCGTTATTGGCGTACTGACCCGAGGCGAACACCTGCTCGCTGAGCTGGTGGAAAAGGGCCCGATCGGGTGCTGTGGGCACGCCCAGAGTGAGAGCTTTACCGGTCATTTTAGTCCTGCTCCTGGGCTAGGTCTTTGAGCCTGAGAATATTCTCCTTGGGCATAGCCCTCAGCCCCATGACGGTGGCCCCAGCGGGGACATCACGATCAACCACTGCACCAACCCCAATGAGGGCGCCGTCCCCAATGGTTAAGGGCCTGTCGGGCCTGCCATTGTGGATTACAGCTCCGGGAGCGATCATGACTCCCCGGCCTATCTGAACATGACCCAGGACACTGCTGGAAATACCCAGGACACTAAAATCACCTAAAGACGAGTCGTGGGCAACGATATCCCCTAGAACCAGCGACCCCCTCCCCAGCACAGTATTCCAGCCTGTTCGGCTATGCAGGGCCACAAAAGTACCCTGACCGATCTGGGCGCTGGCTGGAACCAGGGGGCTCAGGCCGGTGCCAGTCAGAATCTTATGCCCATCGTGCCGGCAGCGATTATAAACTTTCTGGCGGACGGCTGGTTTGGTCATACCAATCATGACCCAAGATTCTGGAGGTAGCTCGGCATAGGGAATAACCGGTTTGCCGTCCATAGGGTGTGGCCCTGGCTGAGCCAAATCGTCCACGTAGCCTAAAAGAGGTTGCTGGAAATAGACTTGAGCATCCACCGATATCTGCAGGGTGTTGGGGCTGGAACCGTAAACCCAGAAGCCCCGATTCTCAGACCCCTCAAGCTCTTCAAGTCCTGGCCAGGGATTAGGCTTGAAAATTTCGTACATCTTTCAACACCCTATGTGCAATAAGTAATTTTCTTTTATTGTCTCCCTCTTGAAGCTCCAACACAAATTGGGGATGGCTAGAGCAGATACAAAGACTTAATGTTAAGAATAAAAATTTTCACACCTGTAAGAAATATCCCCTATATGTAATTCCCGGTATAAATATCAGCGAGGGTTTTTACCTGCCGAAAGGAGCATAGAATTGACTATCGCTCTGTTAGCGGGAATCCAGTTGAGCTCTAAGATACTCAAGTCCCAAGGGGCCCAGCGGAGCTGATGATGATCTTGCAGTGGCAGCGGGTTACCTTGAGCTATCTGAGCCCACCAGAGCCGCATGGCCGCTTTCTGGTTTAAGACCCAACCCTGGGGGTGGGGGCCAGCTAATTCGCCGCCTAAGGTAACCCTAACCCCCAGTTCCTCCTGTAATTCCCGGACGAGCGCCTCTCTGCAGCTCTCCCCCGGTTCGACCTTGCCCCCGGGGAACTCCCAGAACCCCGCTAAAGCCGGAGGGGCCGAACGCTGACCTACCAGCAGGCGGGTGGGAGCCTGTAAGGAATCAACGATAGCGGCAGCTACTACTTGCACTGGATAGGTTTCCACACGGTTTGCTTGGGCCTGCTCCCCCATTTGAGGCATCCTTATCACCCTTTATTATTTACGGTTCTGGGCCAGCGAAGAGGCAAAGAGGCAAACAGCGGCTGCCATACCCACGTTCAGAGACTCGGCAGCACCGCGAAGAGGCACGGCTACGCGCAGGCTGGCAGCGGCTTTTTCCTGGGCGCTAAGCCCAGCGGCCTCGTTACCAAAGAGCCACATGGTGGGGTGAGCCAGATCGTACTTGACCTTCTTACGGGGCTCTACCCCCTTGCGCAGGGCAAAAGCGGCATCCTGGAGGTCGTCCAGGGACACCCGGCCGTAACCGTCCGCTGCCAGCACCCCCAGGCCCTGGGCTTTAGCGTCCTCGGCAAAATCTTCTAGGTCAATACCCTGAATGACAGGCAGGTGGAAGAGGGAGCCGGCAGTGGAACGCACAGCCTTGGGGTTATAGAGATCCACTGATCCTTTGGTGGTCACGATTAAATCTGCACCAGCCGCATCTGCGGCACGCAGCACAGTGCCTGCGTTACCGGGGTCTTGGATCTGGGCCAGTACAGCAATCAGTGTGGGGTTGATAGCGCCCTCACCCCAGATATCGCCGGGGGCGATATCGAGCTGGTGGGCCACAGCCAGCACGCCCTGGGGGCTAACAGCCTCAGCCATTGCGGCCAGTACGGGGTCGGTGACCATGCGCATGAAGACCTTACGGCCCGGCTGGGGGGTGGGGGTGCCGTGGACTTCTTCCATGAGCTGGGCGATGTCCTGGTGGCGGTCAAAGGCTCGCTCGGTGATGTAGACGGCATCTAGCAGTGGCTTGGTCTGGTGGGCCCAGAGGGCTTCGCGAACAGCTTGGGGGCCTTCAACCAGGAAGAGCCCGGTCTTAGTGCGGGCGGCGCGCGTAGCGAGTTTGGCGATATCCTTCACGCGATCAGCCTGAGGGTTTTCCATGACGACGGGGGTAGCGAGGCGTTCTCTAAAATCCATTTCCCCATTCTCTCACGAGCAGACCGGGTGTGCCCCTGCCTGTGAGCAGGAACGCGCTACTGGCGCATTATGCTGGCTCTATGCAAAAAGATTACAAATACTAAAACCCACCTAAAAAAACAGATCAAAAAAAATTAAATCAAACGATTAATCAAATCTCTTGTATCCTTCGATGCTCTCGAGATATCTGTCACTTCTTCCAATATTTCTAAATAATGGCCGAACTCAAAATCCTCTACCAACTCAATCATTGAAAAAACTAAAGAATCGACAGAAACAAAATTCAAGAAAAATCCTTCTGAAATCCACTCTTCCCGTAAATTTTCAATTTCCTCGAAATCCCATGAGGCAGACCTCCCGACCACAAAGTTCAAGGAGTAAAACCCTGCATTCAAAGCTTTATTAATTGCATGATTAACATCCGTAGCAGAGAAGTTCTTATCTTTTAATTCATACAACGATAGGATTTTTCCATTTTTATAAATATCCAAGTCAGAAATCTCTCTAGACGATGCACCGCTCTGATTAATCTTATGAACCTCAACAAAAACGGAGGTATCCTTCTCGAAGAAGTACTTGAAAACACTCGATACTATTAAATTTAAAACCTCCCCTCTGGAGTTGTTAGACAGGGCTTGATCAATAAATTTCACCCCTCTCAGATATTCAGAGGAATTACTATAACCAGAGGTGCTACCATGCAAAGACTGAGAAAAATTCTTTTGCTCCAATAAATCTAAAAGAACTGCAATAGCATAGACCAATGTGTTATATGCCTGCTCCTGATCAATTATCTTAGGCAATTCCTCGCAAAGCAATATCAGCTTCTTTTTATCCGCTCCAGCCCTAACCGGATTATCAAGGCTAATAGAAGGATAGCGGGCAGGCTTATTTAAAAACGGCTCATTTGAACCGCCCATTGCACCTTTTAAATATTTTTGGTCAAAAGGAACAACAACTGAATGACAAAGCGACCTGGCATCATAGGCACCAATTAATTTTGCACCTGCTTGCAGAGATAAAACATTTATTGCATTATCCGAAGCCTTTGCCAAAAGAGCTGTGAAAAGGATATACCTAAACGTTAAGTGATTTCCAAGCATGATTTCATCAACCAGGCTTGAAAAATTACAGCTAACTTTCCCCCCAGTTGAAGCTTCCTCATAAGCCGTTCGCAGAACTATTTCAGCCTTGTTCTCGAGTAACCGAGAAAAAATTTTATTCATTTAAATCAACCTTCCAAAAGAAAATGCAGGGTTTTGATACTTTTCACCACGCAAAGCAACCTCTACTGCCGCTCTCGCAACCTTCTCAGCAAGCTTACACGGCACAGCATTACCTATCTGAGTGTAAACAGAACTTTTCTGCCCGCAAAATACATATGACTCTGGGAAAGTCTGAATCGCTGCTGCTTCACGCAGCGAAATACGGCGTAGCGTGTCTGGCACAGAACCACCAGCAGATCCACCCTGTAACAAATTATTATGATACTCGTGCAACCAGTTTGGAGCATCTTCATCCCAAATCATTCTTTCATCAACGATTGGGGTTTTATTCCCACCCATTGAAGCAGGCAATGTATAAGAATACCCCAATAAATTCAAGGGCCTACCCATGCCATTAAAAATCATCCCGGCATAAGGCGACTTCCTCAATACTGGATTGGATGCTAAAGATATTTTTGCCGTGCAAGTAATAGGATTCTCTCCTGTGCCTATCTTTGGAATACTTCTAAAAAGTTCACGCAAGCTTTGCGGCTTTTCTTTATTTTTTTGTAAATAAATCTCAAAATCATCACGATTAAATTTATTCTTTGAGCCAACAAAAAATACTCTTTCTCTGTTTTGCGGAACCCCATAGTCTGAAGCCTTTAGAACAAAATATTCACAGTGATAACCCATATCATTTGCCAGGTCAATAAATTTTTTCCGAACTAATTCCCATTTACTAAGCGTGCCCAACGCTTTTACATTTTCCATAACAAAGATGGAAGGATTAACACGCTTAACGACCTCTAAATATGTCCAAATCAATTGACTTCTCGGGTCGTCAGGATTCATCTTTCCCGCAACAGAAAAACCTTGACAGGGAGGCCCTCCGAAAACAACATCGACACCTCGACTCGCTTCAATAATTTCCAGGATATTACCATTAATATCCCCCCTAAACATTTTCACATCAGGGTTATTTCTTTCATAAGTATCCGCTGCATTTTTGTTAATCTCACTTGCAACAAGAGTTCTAATACCCGCATTCTTGAAACCGATATCCATCCCTCCGGCACCAGCAAACAATGAAAGTCCAGTTAGTTTTCTCATTTCACTCCAAAAAAATACTGCCTACAAAAATAATTCTACCACAAAACTGTAATTAGATTAAAATAATTAATACATCTTCATGCATCACTCAATGGTGCAGATAAACAGTCAAAAGGGATTGAAAAAATTATATATTGTATATAATTTTGTTGCCTCTGATATACAGATGATTTTCTCCACCAAGGGTACGTATTGCTTGCTAAATCACCCCATTTCCATTACATGGAATAGGTGTTCCCGCAAAAAAATTTCAATATTCTTTTCTGGCACTAGCTATTCTGTGAGGGTTTTCCATGACGACGGGGGTAGCGAGGCGTTCTCTAAAATCCATTCCCCCATTCTCTCACGAGCAGACCGGGCGTGCCCCTGCCTGTGAGCAGGAACGCGCTACTGGAGCGTTATGCTGGCTCTATGAAGGACTTCACCTATCGAGAACTCACCGCCACAGATACTCCCCTGCTGGAGACAGCCACGCTGGGGACTATGAACTGGTGTGGGCCTCGTTTCACCCTCGACGATATTCGAGGTAAACCTGAGTTTGCCCACTACACGCGGTTGATTCCTGAGCGAGGTGATTTGGGCCTGGTCGCCTACTCCGGTGAACATCTGGCAGGGGCGGCCTGGGCGCTCTACCTGCCAGCCAGTGATTCCGGCTACGGGTACTTTGACAGCAAGACCCCGGAACTCAGCCTCTGGGTGGCCCCAGAACACCGGGGTCAAGGGCTGGGAAGGCGACTCCTACGGGCTCTTCTTTCTGATGCTGGCCGGCTCGGTGCCACCCAGGTCAGTCTCTCGGTCGAAGACGGAAACCAGGCCCGCCAGCTCTACCTGGCTGAAGGCTTCGTCCCTGTCGCAGGCAGAGAAAAGGACGGGGTCATGGTGTGCCCAGTAGGTGAGCAGCTACTACCAGCAACAGAGCCACGTTCACTCTTTTGCGTTCTGAGCGATGTGAGTTCGCCATCGCCTCTGGCCGCAGTTTACGCAAGCTACGGTGAAGCGCTCGCCTATACCCGGGAACACCAGCACCTTTTCCCCGGTAGTAAGCCCTGCTCAGTACTCTATCTAGCAGATAACCAGCGGCTCTTACACCTCTACCCCCAACCCCAAAAGCAGATCGAAAAGCTCCTGGACCTGCCGGGGGCCTGGCGACCAGGCCAAATACATCCACAGGCTGGCCGGAAACGCACCTATGACCCCTACGATGAGGGTCTAAGCGATGTCCCCGATGGCTACATCCTCATCTGCGAAGAAGAACCAAATGTACCTGCCCCGCTGGGTATTTTTGTGGAGTCCGGCCCGGAATCTGAAGCAGAGAGATTCAGCCATGAATACCTGACTCTCTACCCCGGCCAGACCATCGAGTTCTGGCCCTACAGGTTGCCCGAGTAGCCCTAGCCTACAGCTCAATAGTGATGACCAAATCAGCAAATCACCCCTATATTAGCTTGCTAGAACTCAAACAGGGCTTCCCTTTATCTGGTAGCCTCAAAAAGCCCTGATGCCAGGTAGTCATCCTGGTCTTTGACCCCCGGGGGAACAGCAAAGAGTGCGCTGCCCACATGGCGTAGGTATTCACTCAAGGCATCAGAACTCATCATTGTTCTGAGCATAGGGACAAAGTGAGTGCGAGGGTCGCACACATAGGCGATAAAGAAGAGACCAGCATCCAAGTGGCCCAGGCCATCACTACCATCTGTATAGTTATAGCCTCGCCTCAGCATCTTAGCTCCCCCATGGTTATCAGGGTGCATCAGTCGCATATGGGCATCGTCGGGGATAATGGGGCCAGACTTGCCCTGCATGGAAAAATCTGGCTTATCGAATTCTCCACCGCCAGAAAGAGGAGCCCCATCTTTCTTAGTTCGCCCAATAATTTCTTCTTGTTCCTTCAAGGAAGTCCGATCCCAGGGCTCAATATGCATGCGGATCTTACGCACAGCACAGTAGGTGCCGCCCTCCATCCAGGCAGGATTACCTTCAGAATTAGCGCCAGAAGCCCACACATGATCTATCAGGGAATCCTTACTTTCAGCCTTAATGTTGGCGGTGCCATCCTTAAAACCGAAGAGGTTACGGGGGGTGATCTGCGCGGTGGAGGTAGAAGACGTCCTGCCAAAGCCTAGCTGGCTCCACATGACCGCAGCCCGGCCCGCCGCCAGTCGCACCAGGTTACGAATAGCGTGCACAGCTACCTGCGGATCATCTGCACAGGCTTGAATACACACATCTCCACCTTGCCAGTTACTCTCCAGCATATCGCCACTCATCTTGGGAATATCTTCGAGAGCCGGGGGAAGCTGATCAGCAAGACCGAAACGATCTTTACCGTCCGCGTCAAGGAAGAGTGACCGGCCTAGCCCAAAAGTAAGGGTCAGATGGGCCGCGGGAAGATCCATAGCTTCGCCAGTATCATCCGGTGGAGATTCTAGAGGCTTTTCCTCCCCCACATCCTGGCCAGCCATTAAGCTACGGCTCATCAGAGTCCAGTCCATGAAGAGCTCTTGTAGCTCTTTTCTGGTTTCTGCTGTAATTTTTAGAGCTACAAAATGCAGGCGATCTTGGGCGGGTGTTACTACCCCACTTTGGTGTTCGCCAAAAAAGGGGTAGCTATTCTGGTCTTCTGCCGCTGATTCTGATGCTTTCAGAGAGCTACAGGCTGTGCCCCCGGCTACCAGGGCTACGCCCAGACTACTTAACATAGCAGCGCGCCGGTTCATGCTGGGAAGTACTAGTGCTGGATTCTTCTTTTCAGGCATATAAGCCTTCTTTCTATGGGGAAGGCTCCTGCTCTTATACTGAGCAGGAGCCTAGGTCTTTTACCGTGCAAAGCTGCTGGAGCTACTAAATGATTGCTCCGGTCAGTTGCGATAAAGGCTCGCTCAGAGCATCAATGGCATCTGAGAGCTGACGAATCTGTTCCTGAGAAAGATCAGTGTAAGGAGTGAACTCGTCACCTTGCTGATATTGATCCAAGAGCTTCTGGACGTCATCGAACTTTGCTTCTAGGGTGGTACCCAGCTCAGAGTTCTTGGCTTCGAGCAGCGGGCGTACGTCCTCGAAGGCCACTCTAGCGCCGTCAATATTGCCCTGGAAATCGGAGAGGTCAGTATGAGACCAGATCTCTTCTTCCCCGGTGATCTTAGAGAAAACAACCTCATCCAGTAGGCTCTTAGCACCGTTAGCAATCTGGTCGACGGTTAGATCTAAATCACGAGTCTGGTCATAGAGCTTCTGAGTGTTTTCTTGAAGTTCAAGAGCTGCTTTCTTGAGCTCATCATCGGTCAAGGGGGTGTAGGGCTTACCACCATTTTCTTCGGGGGTAGGTTGCCAGAGATCTTTCTCCAGCAAGTGCCAGCCTGTCCACTCCTGCCCGTCTTCCAGGTCAGCTTCTCGTGCATCCAGCAGGGGGTCAAGATCACCAAAGGATTCCGCTACAGGCTCGATACGTTCATAGTGGATACGGGCCTGGGGGTAGAGGGAGCGAGCACTGTCTTTATCACCGGACTGCAGGGCCTCTACAAACTGGTCTGTCTTAGTCTTGAGCTGCTCGGTCTGATCTTTAACATAGGCCGTGTACTGATTGACAGCGGTGTCACGCAGGGCCTGCTCATCCGCTGCCACCGGAGAAGCATCAGGATTAGCTGTTACTTTCAAGTCCCCCATAATACCGTCACCGACCATACCTGGCTTGCAGGAGGTCTTGTACTGGCCTTCGGCCAGTTCAACTGTCAAGTCTCGGGTAATTCCGGGGCCGATATTTTCAATCTCCGAGATAATCCTTAAACCGTCATCGGCCAGGATATAGAACTCGGTGACTTCCTTACCATCATTGGTCACAGAGAAGGTATTCTTACCCGCTTTAACCTCAGTGCTTGAGAGCTTACATTCGGTCTCGGTAGATGAGACCTTAACAGCCTCAGTGCTGTCATCAGATTTAGCGTTTTCGGTACAACCGGTTAAGGCAAACAGCCCTACCGAAAGAGCCAGAGTGCTCAGCTTAAGATTTTTATTCATAGTTTTTCCTTTGGTTTCTAGGATGAGGTTCTTGGTTGGGGGCTAGTTCTTGGGGAGACAACTTTACTGCGGTTCTTAGCCATAAAGAGGGGAAGCACAATACCCACATAGGTACACCAGGCGATAGCCTCCAGCCAGGTTGTAGCCGGGGAGAAGTTGAAGATAGCTTTCAGGAGCGTGCCCAGCAGGGAGGTGGGGGCAATAAGATGAGAAATATCGAAAGCTAGAGAGTTCAAGCCTGGCAAAATCCCAGCCTCCTGCAGGTCGTGAACGCCATAGGCCAGCACCCCTGCAGCAATAAAAATTAGAAAGAGCCCGGTGTAGCGGAAGAAAATCCCCAGGTTGAGTTTAAGGGCGCCGCGCATGATCAGCCAGGCTAAGAGAACCGCCAGGGCGATGCCCAGTAGAGCTCCTATAAGTGCCGTGGCTCCGTTACCTACGGATTGGGAGGCGGCCCAAATAAAGAGAGCTGTTTCAAGCCCTTCGCGGCCCACCGATAAAGCAGCCAGTAAGACAACGGCTCCAGTACTTGCCTGAACCAGGTCAATTTTTTGGCCAAGCTCACGGGAAAGATGCTTTGAATTTTCTGCCATCCAGAAAATCATCCAGGTTACAAATCCCACAGCAATAATGGACAGGCTCCCACCGATTGCCTCCTGCGCCTCGAAGGTCAGGCCTCTGGGTCCAAACGTGAGCAGAGCCCCGAAGCCCAGAGAAACCAATACCGCCAGGCTTACACCCATCCAGATTTTAGGGATGAGATGGGATTTACCTGTTTTGCGCACGTAAGCTAGCAAAAGGCCAACGATCAGAGCCGCTTCCAGCCCCTCTCGCAGTCCAATCAGGAAGTTTTGGAACATGTAAACCTGTTTCTTCAGAAAAAATAATATTAGGTATACCTATTATAAACATTAAGTCATCTTTAACAGCATTTTTATGTGACTTATTTCAGTTACCTGCCTGCCTTTTGGCTCAACAATGAGCAAAGACCGCTAAGATCTACCCCCTTCGGCTACCCCCGTTCTTTCTCTCTTGACCCCATTGTTCACCCCGGGTTCAAGAGAGAAAGACGGGTCTGTAGAAGACAGGGGGTAGGGCGCATAAAGAAACCGCCTCCCACTCCCCCTACCTAGGGGTAGAAGAGTGGAAGGCGGTCCGTTGTCCCAGGCAGGGCCGGGGACAGAGAAAGCTCAAAGACTAGGAAGCCTTGGGAGCTGAAGTGTCCTCAGGCAGGTTGTTCTTAGCGATTTTAACCAGAGCTGAGAAAGCAGCGGGCTCGTTGACAGCCAGCTCAGCCAGCATACGACGATCAACCTCAACCTCAGCAGCCTTCAGACCCTGAATGAAACGGTTGTAGGTCAGACCTTCAGCGCGGGCTGCAGCGTTAATACGCTGAATCCACAGGCGACGGAAGTCACCCTTCTTCTTACGACGGTGGTCATAGCTGTATACCAGTGAGTGAGTGACCTGTTCCTTAGCCTTGCGGTAAAGGCGTGAACGCTGGCCACGATAGCCCGATGCACGGTCCAGGATTACTCTGCGCTTCTTATGCGCGTTTACCGCGCGCTTCACACGTGCCACGTGTGTCTCCTTACATCTTGTGTCCTACCCAGCTTTGAATCACTAGCGCTGGTGCAGGAGAGAAAATATCTACTTTTGGTGTGCCCTCAAAGGGGCGAAGCTTCAGGAAGCAGGCTAGGCTTACTTGCCCAGCATCTTCTTGATGACCTTTGACTGACCGCCGGTTACAATCTGGTCAGAGGCCAGACGACGGGTCAGACGGGAGGACTTGTGCTCCAGGTAGTGGCGGCGGTTGGCCTGCTGGCGCTTTACCTTGCCAGTACCGGTGAGCTTGAAGCGCTTCTTAGCACCAGAGTGGGTCTTCTGCTTCGGCATGAGCCGATTCTCCTTACCTTCTACCCTCACGCCCTCTCAGGCGGTGAGGAACTGAAAAACTCAACAACGTTTCGCTGTCTAAGGGTGTTGTGCTCGCTGAGCGACCGCACGTGCGGTTCCCAGGCGAACCAGGACCAAACACTGAACACTATAGGAGCCGTGCTTGGATGTCTATTTTCAGTTCTTATTCGGCGGAAGCCTGAGCCTTAAGTTCCTCCGGCATTGAATCTGCCAGAGAATTGGTCACAGGAGTAGCCTCGGTGGTGTTGACGCGTTCGCGACCCTTGCGTCCGCTTGCCTTAGGGCTCTCACGGCGGACTTCTTGCTTACCGCGGAGCGGAGCAAGAACCATCACCATGTTACGACCGTCTACACGGGGGTTTGACTCTACAGTGCAAACCTCCGCCAGGTCGCCGGCCATCCGTTCAAGCAGGCGCACACCCATCTCGGGGCGCTGCTGTTCACGACCACGGAACTGAATCATAGCCTTGACCTTGTCACCGCTGGCCAGGAAACGACGTGCGTGCCCTACCTTGGTTTCGTAGTCATGGGTGTCAATTTTCAGGCGGAAACGGATTTCCTTCAAAGAAGCATTGACCTGCTTCTTTCGAGATTCACGTGCCTTCACTGCGGCTTCGTACTTGTACTTACCGAAGTCCATAAGCTTACACACAGGCGGCTTAGCGTTGGGGGCAACCTCAACCAGGTCGAGGTCTGACTCCTGAGCAAGACGCAGTGCATCTTCTACGCGGACAATACCGACCTGCTCACCGCCGGGGCCGACGAGTCGAACTTCCGGTACGCGAATTCGGTCGTTGATGCGTGGATCGCTAATGACAAAGCTCCTGTTGCTTGTGCGGGTTTCCCCGTGAATTTCTGTGGGAGCAGAAAAGCCCCCGGTTGCGGTCAGCAAGCGGAGGCTAAAGATACCCACCCGATGGAGTGTAAGGCAGACAAGTGCCCTACATTCCTGTCACAGCTTCATCTGTGTGGGATAACCCGGCAACCTGTTGAGCGGTCACGGGGTGGGAACCTTGAAAGTTCCGCTTGCAAACAGATAGTCACTCTACCGGTATTTCGGGGATTTATCAAGAGTAAACCGGCAAGCCCCTATCTGTCAGCCCGCTTTTAGCCTTTACAGGTGTTCACGATTGACAGTCTTTTAGGCCGGTATGAGATTCTAGTAACCATGAGCAACGAATCTACCTACCGTTTTGATGAAAACCAGCCCACCGGCGCGGAGCAACTCCCCGAAGGCCTCACCGCTGAGCAGGTCAACGAAGTTAATGCCCAAATGCGTGACATTGCCGAAGTACCTGCTGTTGAGGTCATCACCACCGCCGCCGTACACCTGATGAGCGCCGCCGCCGTCAAGTGCGGTTTAGCCGCCGATGAAAACGCCGATGAGCTCAGGGACCTAGACGAGGCCCGCAAGCTCATTACTACCCTGGCCGGCTTCGTCACTGCCGCCGCACCCGAAATCGGCTCCCAGCATGCGGCCCCCCTCCGCGATGGTCTGCGCTCTCTTCAGCTGGCTTTCCGCGAGGCTTCCCCCTACCCCGATGCGCCGGGCCAGGGCCCGGGTGAAAAGTTCACCGGCCCTGTCTTCTAGAACAGGGGCCTGTAATTCTAAGCGTAATGGCGGGGCCTACACCCCGCCATTTTTAGGTTTAGGCTGAGGCCAGAGCAATCTGAACTGAGTCCACCTGCTCGGAAAGCAGGCGATGTCCCGCTAAGCCTTCCCGAAGTTTGCCCACCGTCCGGTCTACCTGCTCCCGATTCAAGCCAGGAATCAGCTTGAGCGTAATGTTGAGCTCAGGGCCGGGGCCACCACCTGCCAAGACCTTACCCGCGGCAGAGCGTGAATAGACACCGGCACCGGGGCTAGCTTCTACACTCACAACTCCCGACAGTGGGGTTACAAGGTCAGAAAGCGCCTGGGCGACCTGCGAGTTACGGTAGGACGGTACCCACTTCTGACCCCGCGCTATAGCCCATACCGCCGGGCGACGAACCACAAAGGTTACGTCCTGCCCGGGATTAACCACGATCAGTTGGTTATCGTCCTCTATCGCAGAAAGAGCCGTCTTGCGCATATCTGCGGCAACAGGTCGAGCTAAATCATGCCAGGCAGTTAGCGCGTCAACACTGGTAAACACCGGCAGAGCCTTACGACCATCGGGAGCTTGAATACTGACCAGGGCCATGTCTGACTCTTTATCGGAGACCAGCCCGTCAGCGGTAATTTCGGCCTGCGAAAGCTGGGCAACGATAGGTGCAAAAACCCTTACCTGCCGGAGGGCATCGACCACCGCAACTTCGTCAACAGTATCGGCTATGAAGTCAGCCAGCACTTTTTCAAGGTTGGGGTCAGTTCTACCGTCATCGCCGGGATAAAGGTGGGTGTGGCTGGTTCCCTCACCCAGGTTGCGCCCCTCCCACGGCTGACCACCTGTGTCGGTGCTCCTGCCGGCAGAAGCCAACTGGGCGGCAATGTGGGCAGGTAACTCCCGTTTGGGACCACCAGGGTTCCCGCGCCCGTGGGTGTGAGCGCGACGAAGGCGATCAGAAAAATCAGTCACTAGGGGCGACCCGCTAGATCAAGTGCCTGCTCCAGGGTGAACTTACCCGCGTACAGAGCTTTACCGGTAATGGCGCCTTCTACACCGTAAGGCACCATGGTACGCAGGGCGGCAATATCGTCCAAAGTGGCAATACCACCGGAAGCAACAACAGGCTTATCGGTGCGCTCAGCGACCTTGCGCAGTAGTTCAAGGTTGGGCCCCTGCAGAGTGCCGTCCTTAGTGACGTCAGTAACCACGTAGCGGGCACAGCCGTCCTCGTTCAGGCGGTCAAGCACCTCCCAGAGGTTGCCCCCTTCTTTGGTCCAGCCACGGGCGGCCAGCACGTCACCGCGCACATCCAGGCCCACAGCGATCATGTCCCCGTGCTGGGCAATAACCTTGCGAGTCCATTCTGGATTTTCCAAAGCTGCGGTGCCCAGGTTAATGCGTGCGGGGTTCAGGCTCAGAGCGCGTTCCAGGGAAGCATCGTCGCGGATACCGCCAGACATTTCAATCTTGATGGAGAGTTCCTGGGCGACCTCGGTCAGGATATCGATGTTATCGCCACGCCCAAAGGCTGCGTCCAAATCGACCAGGTGCAACCACTCTGCACCCGCCTTCTGCCACTCCAGGGCCGCTTCGACCGGTGAGCCGTAGTTGGTCTCGGAACCGGCTTCACCCTGAATCAGGCGCACAGCCTGGCCATTTGCCACATCAACTGCCGGGAGCAGTTCAAGTCGTTGAGTCATTCATTTCTCCTAGAAATCTGTACGTTTAGCTGTAGTTAAGGACAAGGTAAAAGCCATAGCTGGCGAAAGCTAAGCCCACCAGTAAGAGCACTAGCTGGGCCACCCAAGTAATTTTCTGCTTGTAGAAGGAGTAGGCCCCACCCAGAAAAATCATGCCCACCGTCATCAGCAAGAGGCCAGAAGTACTTGCAGACATCCCTATTACTCCTTACCAGCTAGACGGCCAGTTACCGGCAAGGCACTGATCCAGTTCCGCAGGAGCTGGATTCCAGCCTCCCCAGATTTTTCGGGGTGGAACTGGGTTGCGCTGAGAGGGCCGTTTTCTACCGCCGCAATAAAATCAACGCCGTGCTTGGCCCATGTTACCTGCGGAGGAAGCATAGCCTCGTTGTTCTGATCGAAGTTCCACTCCTGAACACCGTAAGAATGCACAAAGTAGAAGCGTTCATGTTCGATACCCGCAAAAAGGGTGCTGCCTGCCGGAGCCTTGACGGTATTCCAGCCCATGTGCGGCACTACGGGTGCTTTGAGGAGTTCCACGGTGCCAGGCCACTCCCCCAGACCCTGGGCTTCAATCCCGTGCTCAACACCTTTTTCAAACATGACCTGAAGGCCAACGCAGATACCGAGTACGGGGCGACCACCGGCAACACGCCTCCCAATCATGCGGATAGCGTCTGCATGGCGCAGCCCGTCCATCACAGCCTTGAAAGCACCTACGCCCGGTACTACCAGGCCGTCGGCCCCAAGTACGTCTTCCTCAGCCCGCGAGAGAATTACCTGCGCACCGGCTTCTTCAAGAGCGCGAACGGCTGAGCGGACATTGCCCGCGCCGTAATCAAGGACGGTTACTGTAGGCTTCTGCTCAGCACTCATGAGAGCGCCCCCTTGGTGGAAGGAATACCAGAGTGGCGGGGATCGGGCTCAACTGCCTGGCGCAGGGCACGGGCCAGAGCCTTGAACTGGGCTTCGGCAATATGGTGCGGATCCCGACCGCCGAGCAGGGTGATATGCAGGCAAATACCGGCGTGGTAGGCAATTGCCTCAAAGACGTGCCGCACCATAGAACCGGTAAAGTGCCCGCCAATCAGGTGGTACTCGTAGCCTTCGGGTTCACCGGTGTGCACCAGGTAGGGGCGCCCCGAAATATCGACGACAGCTGAGGCAAGAGCCTCGTCCAGGGGTACGGTAGCGCTGCCAAAGCGGCGGATACCGGCCTTATTGCCCAGCGCCTTGCCTAGTAGCTCGCCTAGCACAATCCCGGTGTCTTCAACGGTGTGGTGAACATCGATATGGGTGTCACCGGTGCACTTTATCGTCATGTCAATCAGTGAGTGCTTGGACAGAGCGGTAAGCATGTGGTCATAGAAGGGCACGCCGGTATCAATGTCGGAGACCCCGGTGCCGTCAAGGTTAATTTCAAGGCTGACCGAGGACTCGCTGGTCACACGCTCCATAGATGCGATTCGGGGGCCGATTCCGGTTGATGTAGTGGTGGGTACTGCCATAATTGCCTCTTTGCTGTGGTTAAGGTTCAAAAGTTTCGATATAGGTGCTCAGATGCTCCAGGAAGGCGCTGGTTTCCGCCTCAGTACCGGCGGTGACTCGTAGGAAGCCGGGAATACCGTTATCGCGCACCAGAACTCCGCGTTCGAGCAGATAGTTCCAGGCAGCTTTTTCGTCCTTAAGTCCACCGAAGAATACAAAGTTGGAATCCGAGACAGCCGGGGTCAGTCCGAGTTCTCGCAACCGGTTGACAATGCGATCGCGCTGGCTACGGATGTCATCGACATTGCCTAGAAGTTCAGTCCGGTGTCGCAGGGCTGCAATAGCGGTTGCCTGGGTGACTGCTGATAGGTGGTAGGGCAAGCGCACCAGGCGAACAGCATCTGCTATCAGAGGATCGGCGGCAAAATAACCCAGCCGAGCACCGGCTAAGGCGAATGCTTTGCTCATGGTACGAGTGACAATCAGGTTACGACGGCCCGGCAGTAAGGTGAGCGCGGTCTGAGTACGGTCCTGGGCAAACTCTGCGTAGGCTTCATCGACCACGACGATACCGTTATAGGTTGAAACCGCATCGTAGACGGCCTCAATAACATCTAACCCCAAGCCCGTTCCGGTGGGGTTATTGGGTGAGCAAAGAATGACGATGGTGGGGCTGTGTTGTTGAATCTGTTCAACAGCCGACTCTGCACTCAGAGAGTAGTCAGCGGCTCTGCGCCCAGCAATAAAAGCTGTGTTGGTTCCATCGGCCAGAAGCGGGTACATGGAGTAGGTCGGGACGAAGCTCATGACGCTCCGGCCGGGCCCGCCAAAGACCTGCATAATCTGCTGAAGGATCTCGTTGGAACCGTTAGCTGCCCAAACCTGGTCAGGGGTCAGGCCGTGGCCCAGGTAAGCAGATAGTTCAGCACGCAGGGTATCAAATTCACGGTCCGGGTAACGGTTGAGGGTGACTGCCACTTGGGCAACCTCACGCGTAATAGCCTCCACAACTTCTTGAGGCATGGGGTGCGTATTCTCATTAACGTTGAGCGTTACCGGCACATCGATCATGGGCGCGCCGTAGGGTGAGCGGCCACGCAGGTCATCACGCAAGGGCAGGGCATCAAGGCTTTGAGTAGTATCAGTCACCCCCCTAGTGTATCTACTGGGCTCCGGTTCCCGCATTTTTATCCCGAACTCTGAGGGGAATTACTTAGTCTTGGCTCTATTTACTGTAAACGGGCACTTCAAGCACCTGTCCGGGCTCTACCTGGGCGCTCCTTAAATCGTTGATTTGCATAATGCGATTGACGACGTCACGGCTGTCCTGCCCCGGGGCGACCTGCTGGGCGATAGTCCAGAGGGAGTCACCGTGGTAGACCCTAACCATCTGACTTACGGGCGCTTCAGAATGGCTTGTGCTGCTCTTGGCCTGGGTCGGGAAAGCAAAGGTGAAGGCACCCAAGACCATGAGGGCTGCCAGCGTGAGTAGCGGTAGTCCGCGAAAAATTAGCCGCCCCCTCCGGGTAAGGCGGAAACCCCCGCGCTGAGACACACGGGAACTATGTTTGGTTGCCGAAGTAACCTGGTAGCCATTCTGCCCAGCTTCTAGAGACTCCAGCCCCCGCTTGGTAGCGGGCAAGGTGGGACGGTCAGCGTGGGCAACTTGCCGCTGAGCGGCTCCTTTGATTCTCCCAGAGGAGCTGGCGTTCGCCCCCAGGTGCCCGGCACAAGGGCTAAGGGGAGCATATCGAATACGGTAACGAGGTTGTCGAATAGAACCCGCCGAGACAGCTTCGGAGGCAGTTGATCGGGGAACGAAAGTAGCTGCCTGATCAAGGGGCTTCTTCAAAGAAGTACGAGCCATAAACTCGGGCAGTGCGATAGTGCTCATAAGTCTTTCTCCTGATTCATGCTCAGACACCCACATCGAATGTCTGTTCTAAAATTGATTCGTATATATGTTCTATCAGAAAAATCGAACAGAGTCGAGAAAAATTAGAACAAATGTTTGAATAAGCTGCTGGCTTGGCATAGTCTTAGAAGACCACTTCATAAGTACACAAGGGGTGGCTGACACTTTAAGAACCGATAAGAGACGAGACACCGTGAGCGAACGAACCCCGCAGACTCCGGCACCCCTTTCCCTTAAGGGCGCTCGCCCCCTGACAGCGCGCCAAAAGAAAATTCTTGACGCAATATCTACTGCAATTGACGAGTACGGTTATCCACCCTCTATGCGTGAGATTGGCGATATTGTGGGGTTGGCTTCGCTCTCTTCTGTCACCCATCAGCTCTCCCGGCTTGAAGAGATGGGATACATTCGCAGGGACCCCAAACGGCCACGCGCTATTGAAGTACTCACAGGTGAAGAGCCGCTCGAAGAGCCAAGGCCTGAGACCAGCGTCATTACCCTGCCGGTGCTTCCCACCTTTGCTCAGAATGATGAGAACGTAGCTACCGTCCCCTTGGTTGGACGCATTGCCGCCGGCGCACCAATTGCCGCAGAACAGGCGGTCGAAGACGTCATGACTCTCCCGCGTCAGCTGGTGGGCCAGGGCGACCTCTTCATGCTTCGAGTCAAAGGTGACTCCATGATTGATGCCGCTATCTGCGACGGTGACTGGGTGGTGGTTCGTGCTCAGAACACTGCCCAAAACGGTGAAATTGTGGCGGCCCTCCTCGATGACGAGGCAACGGTTAAGACCTTCCGCCAGCGTGATGGGCACACCTGGCTGCTACCTCAGAACACTCAGTACGAACCCATCCTGGGTGACTCAGCAACCATCATGGGCAAGGTCGTCTCCGTGCTGCGTAGCCTCTAGAGCGAATCTGACAAAGCGAGCATTTTATTAGCGCAAGAGTCTGGGGCCAGAATCACCATGATTCTGGCCCCAGACTGTTTACTCTGCCATCCCTGATTAGGCTTCTTGGCTTTCAAGGGCTTCATGCAAGCGCTGTAAGGCGCCTACCACTACGTCCTGGCGGGTAGTAGTCCAAAAAGGTGGTAGCGATTTGACCAAGAATGACCCGTAACGCTGGGTTGCAAGTCGAGAATCCAGCACAGCAACCACACCGCGATCATGCACAGAGCGAATTAGGCGACCGGCTCCCTGGGCCATACGCACCGCCGCATGAGTAGCTGAAACAGCCATAAAACCGTTGCCGCCGTGACTTGCAACTGCCCTGGTCCGAGCCTGTGATAGCGGGTCGTCGGGGCGTGGGAAAGGGATTCTGTCCATAACGACCAGACGGCAAGAGTCGCCGGGCACATCAACGCCCTGCCACAGGCTCATGGTTCCAAAGAGGCAGGCATGGGTGTCTTCGGTGAATTCCTTGACCAGAGCCCGCAAGGACGACTCCCCCTGCAAGAGCACCGTGAGATCAGTTTTTTCTCGAACATACTCAGCGGCAAGTTCAGCACCCCGTTTAGAGGAGAAGAGCCCCAGGGCACCGCCACCAGATGCCGTCACTAACTCCACCAGCCGGTCCAGCTGTTCCACCGAAACACCCCGGCCGGGTTTAGGCAGGTCAGAAGCGATATACAGCACCCCCTGTTTAGGGTAGTCAAAAGGGGAGCCAACATCGATGCCGTCCCAGCGGGGGGAGCCCTGCCCCATGAGGCCCAGCGAACCGGCAGTAGCGTCAAAAGACTCGCCCACGGTCAGGGTCGCGGACGTCAGCACCACGGTGCGATTATCGAAAAGGCCTTCGCGCAGATAGCCTGCAACAGAAATCGGGGCGATGTTGAGGGTGGCAGGGTCATCTTCAGCCGCCGCTAGGTAGCCTCTGCCCGGCTCCCAGGAGCCGGTACGCGATACCCAAATGACCTGGAAGTTGGGATCTGCGGTCAGCATCTTTTCGGCGGTTTCGTGTACTTCGGTCAGGCTTGCCCGCACCATCTGACGGCCGGCATCGGTATCTTTATCGCCGCTCTTGGTGTCTGTTATGGCCTGACGGGCAGCATCGCGCACCCTTTCCATGGCGGCGGCAACACGTTCGGGCAGGCCCCTGGTCATGAGCTCGGCGGGAACACCATTGAGGGAGTCATCGAGAGCCAGGGCGGCTTGTTCAAGGGCGCGGTGGTCAGCGTCGGTGTGACGTTTGAGGCTCCGGGACACCTTGGTGATGTTGGCCGGGGAAAGTGAACCTGTCACGGCACCTGTGACTCGGTCTGCGAGCTCGTGGGCCTCGTCGATAATGGCGATATCGTGATCCGGCAGGACAGCCGCTCCCTCAAAGGCATTAATAGCTAGCAGGGCGTGGTTAGTAATCACGATGTCGGCATCTGCCGCCCGTGTCCTGGCATTTTCGCTGAAACATTCTTCGACCAGCGGGCATTTCTTGCCCAAACATTCGGAGGCCTTTACCGATACCTGCCGCCACGCTCGGTCGCTGACCCCGGGTAGGAGTTCGTCACGGTCCCCGGTTTCTGTGGTCTGGGCCCAGGAGCGCAGGCGAACTACTTCTTCCCCCAGTTTTCCTGCTGGCCCTACAGAGCCAGTCTCGGTGTCCATATCGAAGAGCGCCTCCCCGTCATCGTCTGGGTAGCCGCCTTCGAGTTTGTGTAGGCAGAGGTAGTTGTTCCGCCCTTTGAGAATAGCCACATCGGTCTGGTGTTCTGGTTCATCGCCCAGGGCTTCAAGAAGCCGGGGAATATCGCGGCTAACGATCTGCGACTGAAGCGCCAGTGTTGCTGTGGCCACAATAATGGGTTTGTCGGAGTGCTGGGCTGCGCTCAGAGCTGGGACCAGGTAGCCCAGGGACTTACCGGTGCCGGTTCCTGCCTGGACCAGTAGATGCCGGTCACTTTCGAGCGCGCGGGCCACATAGGCGGCCATTTTTCGTTGGCCGGGTCGGATTTGGCCGCCACTACGGGCGATAACGGTGTCCAGAAGTTTGAGAACAGGCTGGGCACCGGGCAGGGTTTCAAGTTCCTGCCCGGTGGGTGCGGTGATGTCTTGGGTCATACTCGGACGGTCTCCACCGCTCCTGCCGCAATTGCTTGGTCAATTTCTGGCTGCAGGATTTCCAGTAGGTCAGCGTCCAGGGCATAGCCTGCCAAATCGGAGGCTACCTGGTCACGCACCAGGGCGTGGACGTAGGTACCGTCAGAGACAAAGGCAGTGCGGAGAATTTCGGCGTCCCACTCGTGTAGGCGGGAGACAACCCCACCTTGGGCGTAGGGAATAAGCAGGTGCAGTTCCAGCGAGGGACGCGGGATAGTCTCGGCAATTTTTACTTGGAGCTCCTCAATCCCCTCACCGGTGCGAGCGGAGACCACAACATGGCTGGGTTCGCGCTGGCGCAGGCGCTCGATGACGAAAGGGTCGGCGGTATCGGCCTTGTTGAGCACAATAATCTCGGGAATGTTCTGTGCTCCCACCTCGGTAATCACCTGGCGGACCGATTGAATCTGCCCCTCCGGGTCGGGGTGAGAGACATCGACCACGTGCACAATGACATCGGCGTCGGCGACCTCTTCAAGGGTTGAGCGGAAGGCCTCAACCAGCTGAGTAGGCAGAGAGCGCACAAAACCTACGGTATCGGAGAGGGTGTAACCTACCCCATCGGGAGTCTGGGCCTTACGTACGGTGGGGTCAAGGGTCGCAAAGAGGGCGTTTTCGACCAGGACGCCGGCGTCGGTGAGCCTATTGAGCAAGGAGGACTTTCCCGCGTTGGTGTAACCGGCGATAGCAACGGAGGGCACCCTGTTGCGTTTACGGTTGAGACGCTTGGTTTCGCGGGCAGGTGCCATGGCGGCGATTTCGCGCTTAAGTTTAGCCATACGGGCGCGCAGTCGGCGGCGATCCAGTTCGATTTTGGTTTCACCGGGGCCGCGAGAGCCGATGCCCTCGCCCCCTGCGGCACGGCCACCGGCCTGGCGGGACAGGGAGGCACCCCAACCGCGCAGGCGAGGGAGCATATATTCGAGTTGGGCTAGCTCAACCTGGGCTTTACCCTCCCGAGATTTAGCGTGCTGGGCGAAGATATCGAGAATCAGCGCGGTCCTGTCAATCACTTTGACCTTGACAATATCCTCAATCGCACGGCGTTGGGAAGGCGCTAGCTCTGCATCGACAATGACAGTATCCGCGCCAGTAGCTTCAACAATATCCTTGAGTTCAAGCACCTTACCTGAGCCCAGGTAGGTACCGGGATCGGGTTTAAGACGGCGCTGTACCAGGCCATCAAGTACCTCGGAGCCAGCGGTTTCTGCCAGCGCGGCCAGCTCACGCAGGGAGTTTTCGGCTTCAGCTAGGGTACCTTCACTCCACACACCTGCCAGGACGACTCGTTCCAGGCGGAGCTGGCGGTATTCGACTTCGGTAACGTCATCGAGTTCGGTGGAGAGGCCCGCAACGCGGCGCAGAGCCCGACGTTCTTCAAGGTCCTGCTGATCACCGTCATAGGATGAGTGTTCGGGCTGGTTGTGGGAGAGCTCTCGGGCTCGCTGCCCCAGGAGGTTACCGGTTGAGCTAGAGGCTCGGCCCAGTACTCGATCTACCGTCAGGCGTAATTGCTCATCGGAGGGTAGCTTCGGTTCCTTGCCGGGGCGTAATGAGTCGGCCATAGTGCCTTTCGTTTAAGAATCAATCGTCCCTACAAGTTTAGCGTGCGGCGTCTAAGGTGAGTAGTAGTGCCGTAGAATGAGGGCTTATGAGCACCAAAACACACTATTTTTCTGAAGAACCCGCAGGTGACTTTGCAACTAAACCCCTCACCGTGGAACTGGCAGCAGATAAAGTCCAGGTGCTCACAGCCCCCGGAATTTTTAGCCCCGGCGGTGTCGATAAGGGCACGCGGATTCTGCTCGATGAAGCCCCCGCGCCCCAAGGAACACGCCTGCTTGATATTGGGTGTGGCTGGGGGCCTATTACCCTGACCCTGGCCATGTTGGCACCTGAGGCGCAGGTCTACGGGGTGGAGGTCAATCCACGCGCTGCCCAGCTCACCCAGATGAACGCTGAGCGGCTGGGGCTAAACAATATTAGGGTGTCCTCCCCCCAAGCCCTGGATGAGTCGCTGACCTTTGACACCATCTGGTCTAACCCTCCTATTCGGGTAGGTAAAGAAGTCCTGCACGAGATAATGCAGACCTGGCTCCCCCGTCTTTCCCCCGGTGGGAACGCCTACCTGGTAGTGCAGAAGAACCTGGGCTCCGATTCACTGCAAAAATGGCTGGTGCAGACTTTCCCCGGCCTTGAAACCAGCCGTTATGCCAGCTCTAAGGGCTTCCGTATTATCCGGGTTCACCGCCCATAAAACGGCAGGACTAACAAGTGCAGAAGAACCGGCCCCGCATATCAGGCGGGGCCGGTTCTTTGATAAAGTTCTTGGGATCTTAGCCCAGGAGGATTTTCCCGGTCATAGCGGCAGGGCCAGCCAGAACAACATGCTCTAGATCATCGGGACCCAGCACAAAGGTAACAGCCAGGGTGCCACCGGGTACACGGACCAGCCACTCATCGGGTGCATCTTCCCCACCCCAGAAGCGGGTGGCTGCAGCAGCCGCACAGGCACCGGTGCCGCAGGAAAGTGTCTCCCCCACTCCACGTTCGTGCACGCGCATACGGATTGAGCCGATGTTCTCGGTAGCGGGGTCACCGTCTTCAGCAGAAATCTCTTCGGGGACCACAAATTCAACATTGGTGCCCTCGGGCGGGAGCGGTGAAACCTTGGGTGCATCATACAGGTTCAGACCGTCCAGCTTGCCGTCAGTACCTAGCATCACCACGGTGTGAGGGTTGCCCATGCTGATGGAGAGGGCACCGCGCGGTGTCCGTAGCCCCTTGGCTGTCACCTGCGCATCGGTGCCGTTATCGCGGGCCATATCACCGTTAATAAAGCTCCAGGGGCCCATATCAATGGCGTAGCCTGTCTCGGTACGCCCCACAGTCTTTACACCCGCACGGGTGGCAATCAGGAGCCGCTCACCGTACTCAAGCTGAACAAGGTTCTCCGCAATCAGGTAGTCCACAAAAGCGCGTACACCGTTACCGCACATCTCGGCGATAGATCCGTCGCCGTTGCGGTAGTCCATGAACCAGGTAGCCTCGGGGTATTCCTCGAGCAGGTGAGCCGCAAAGTCCAGGTTTGCTGTTTTGACAGCGCGAATGAAACCGTCGGCACCAATACCAAAGTGGCGGTCAGCGACCTTGGCAACTAGCTCGGGAGTAAGGTCCAGCTCAGCCTGAGGGTCTGTCACAAAAATAAAGTCGTTACCGGTAGCCTGCCCCTTGGTCAGGGTCTTGCCGGTCAGGTCTCCCCAGGGGGCGATTTCTTGAGTGTGGGTTGCCACAGCTAGTGCCTTTCCATTGGGCTTGGCCGCTCTCGGGCCTCATATCTTCTTTTAGTCTAGTGCCTGCCTGCCCTAAGAGATGTGCCTTAGGGCCAGGTCAAGTTTGCGTGGATCAGACCATTCCAGCCAGTGCACACGGGGGTCTGCCCTAAACCAGGTAATCTGACGGCGGGCAAACTGCCGGGTGGCCGTTACGGTATCTTCAAGGGCCGAATCCACCGAGTATTCCTGCCCCGCGGGCAGCAGGCCCCGTGATGAGTCCAAAGCCTTGAGGAACTCCCGGTAGCCAATAGCCGCTGAGGCAGTTTTACCCTGACGTAAGCCCTGGGCTTCGAGCCGTTGGACTTCTTCGAGCAGGCCTTTCTGCCTCATAGTGAGCACCCGATCGTGCAGACGCCGGTGTAGCTCAGCACGGTCACCGCTCAGCCCAATTTGGAGAGCCGGTTGGTAGTAGGTGCGTCTTGGCATGAAGGAGGAGAAGGGGCGGCCCGTCACCTCGTACACTTCCAGTGCCCGCACCAGGCGGCGGTCATCCTTTACCCGGTCAGCTGAGACAGGGTCTACCTCGCGCAGGCGGGCTAACAAGGCCCCAGGGCCCTGCTGAACGAGCTCCGCCTCAAGGCGAGCGCGAACAGCGGGGCAGGTTTCGGGGAACTCCAATACGTCCAGGGCCGCCCGCACATACAGGCCGGAACCACCCACCAGAATCGGGTACTTGCCCCGGCTCCTAATCTGGTCAAAGAGTTGGCGGGCTTGGCCCTGGAAAACAGCAACGGAGGCTTCTTGGGTCACATCCAAGATATCGAGCAGGTGGTGTGGCACACCCCGCATCTCTTCTGCTGTCAGCTTGGCAGTGCCAATATCCATACCCCGGTAGAACTGCATGGAGTCAGCGTTGACGCACTCCCCGCCTAGTTCCAGAGCCAGCTCAATGGCCAGGTCACTCTTACCGCTACCGGTCGGGCCTACCACAGCAATCACGGGTAGCTGGCCGAAGTCGCAGTGCCCGCCCTGTTCTGCCGGACCGGGTCCAAGGTTGGTTTTCTGAACGGGCCTGTTCATGAGAGCGCTGATTTTTTAAAGGTGGGGAAACCCAAGGAAACCGGCGAACCGGGGACCTGGGTAGTACCGGTACCGCAGGAATCGGCCTGAGCCCGGTCCCAGGCGTCCCCGGCGCGTGAACGGCGCACCGAATACTGCTCGGGGGCGGGGTCAGAAATCAGGTGAAAGGAACCGGCCTCGGTGATAGGCAGGGTAACCAGGTCACCGGGGCGGGGCAGCTGGCAGCCCTCAGGTACGGAAAAATGAACTAGGCGTTGGTCGCGGGCACGACCAGAAAGCCGGTTGGTCTGCTCAGCCTTACGGCCAGATTCAGCGGTCACCATCAGCTCAACGGTCTTACCCAGTTGCTTACGGTTCTCCTGGCCCGCGATCCGGTCCTGAAGAGCGGTCAGCCGCTCATAGCGTTCCTGCACCACGGCCTTGGGTACCTGGTCAGGCATAGTGGCAGCAGGAGTACCGGGGCGAATCGAATACTGGAAAGTAAAGGCAGAAGAGAACCGGGCCGCCTCTACCACGCGTAGAGTCTCCTGGAAGTCTTGCTCGGTCTCGCCGGGGAAGCCCACAATAATATCGGTGGTAATCACGGCCTCGGGGATGCGCTCGCGGACCTTGTCCAAAATCCCCAGGAACTTGGTGGACCGATAGGAGCGTTTCATGTCCTTAAGCACCTTATCGGAACCCGACTGAAGGGGCATGTGGAGCACCGGCATGACGTTCGGAGTCTCGGCCATCGCCTCGATGACGTCATCGGTAAACATGGCGGGGTGAGGTGAGGTGAAACGCACACGCTCTAGCCCCTCAATCTCACCGCAGGCACGCAGGAGTTTGGAGAAAGCCTGGCGGTCGCCAAAGCCCACACCGTAGGAGTTCACGTTTTGACCCAGCAGGGTAACTTCAATAGCACCGTCATCGACCAGTGCCTGAACCTCGGCTAGGATCTCGCCGGGGCGGCGATCCTTCTCTTTACCGCGCAGGGAGGGGACGATACAGAAAGTACAGGTGTTGTTACAGCCCACGGAGATTGAAACCCAGCCGGAGTAGACATGGTCGCGTTTGGTGGGCAGGGTGGAGGGGAAAACCTCAAGTGATTCGAGCAGCTCAGCCTGGGCCTCCTGGTTGTGACGAGCGCGTTCAAGCAGAGTAGGCAGGGAGCCAATGTTGTGGGTGCCAAAGACAACATCAACCCAGGGAGCCTTCTTCAGAATGGTGTCCTGGTCTTTCTGCGCTAGGCAACCGCCCACCGCAATCTGCATCCCCTCGTTTTCGCGTTTGACGGGAGCTAACTGGCCCAGGTTGCCATAGAGCTTGTTATCGGCGTTTTCGCGGACAGCGCAGGTGTTGAACACCACCAGGTCGGGGGTGCTTCCCTCAGTGGCAGGAAGGTAGCCGCTGGCTTCGAGCAGACCGCTCATGCGTTCGGAATCGTGCACGTTCATTTGGCAACCAAAAGTACGTACCTCGTAGGTACGGGTTTTGGTCTGTGCTTGGGGCTTTTCGGGGTTCACGTCAATACTCACTCCACTAGATTACTCGATAGGCCATAATGGGCACTATGTCAGCTCTGCCTTCCGCCTCATTCTTTTGGTCACTTGCTCAGCGCACTTCGGCAGGTTATTGCCCGCAAGTGACCGAGCAGGACGTTAGTTCGCCCCGATTTCTGCAGCTTCTGGCTTGGCTCTTGAACCAGGCAAGCAAAGCCTTGGCTGCTTGCCCAACCCATGCCCAGATTCTCTCTGCCGGTATGCGTTCGGTAGTGATTAGGGTGCGGTTTAGCCCCGGCACGGTGGATCTGCCGGGGTTGGGTGAGGTGCCCAGCGTCATCCTCAAATACTTTCGGCGCAAAGACTCAGCTAGCAATTCCGGTGGCTTTGGGTATCTGAGGGAGAAGCATGGGTTGGGTGCACTGGATGCCCTGGTACCGGGCCTCTACACCCGTTTGTTGGCGGCCGACGATGCTAGCCGACTCTTGATTCTTGAAGACATTAAGAGCGATAGTTTTTCTTCCGTCAGCTTGGGTGAGCTTCTGCTGTCCTCCAGAGCGGATACCACGTCCCTGCAGGCACTGGATGCCTGGGCCTTTACGTGGGCTAACATTCTTGGCTCCCCGGCGCAGGCTACAGCCCAAGAATCCTTTGCTGAGGCTTTAGCAGAAGCTGATCCACAGGCTACTGCACCGGGGTCGATACCCTCACCCCAGCTTGCCTTTAAGGGGCTAGCTCTCCTAGCTAAAGCCAAGGGGGTAGCCCTAGATTCTGAGGAGTTCGAGCTGTGGCAGAAGCAGGTAGGGAGCATCATATCCCCAGAGCCAGACGATGCTGTCTTGTCTTCGGGGGATTTTTCTCCGGCCAATTTACTCCTACCGAGCAGGGATTATCTGACGGGTTCGGGGAATAGCCGCGACCTATCAGCTAATCCTGTTTTTCCCTTGGTTCGCGCAGTTCGAGCAATTGATGCAGAGGGTAGTTGCATACACCACTGGGCACTACCGGTGGCAGAAATGATGCTAGGTTTCCCGTCATGGCCTAAGGGCCCAGTCAGCACGGCCTTGGCCGGGCACGAGAACTGGCAGCTAGCTACCCAAAAGTTTTATCGGTTAGTTGCCCCCTACCCCCACACCGACGTGTACCAGGCTCCGGCAGTGCGTTCAGCAGTACTAACGATTCAGGCAGTCCTGGCTGAGCAGTTGGCATAAGTAGTTTTTGACCGATTCCAAGCAGAGGCTGAAACACTGCTAGATATGCTCATCTTCCTATCTTTTGCCCACTTGGTTGCGGCCCTCCTTCTCTTCGTCCTGGGGATTATCTCAGGCCAAGCGCTAAGACCTTCTTCCCCTAGCTATTCCCAGTAGTTGAAGCTGCCCTCTGTATTTGCCCCCATCTGTCGCGCATAATTCTCCACTTCTTCCCGAACCACCCCAAAAGCCAGACCTGCCGGGTAACCCTTACGGCCCAACATGGCCACCAGGCGGCGCATCACCCTATCCCGTTCCGCGCGGTCCGCCAGGTTCATAGAGGGCCGCAATTTCTTACGCACCAGCTCGTGCGCATCAGCCCGCTCATCCTCCTCGGTCCTGTGCTCTAAAGCAGTTTCTGCCTGCTCGCCCTCAATCCCTTTAGCTCTAAGCTCCCTACGGATAGCTGACCGCGACAACTTTTTAACCTTGCTCCGCGAGCGCACAAACATCTCAGCAAACTCGGCATCATTGATGAGGTTAACCGCCTCAAAACGGTTCAGAATATCCTCAATGACCTCTGCCGAAATTTCTTTCTCCGCCAGCTTGCCTTCGAGCATAGCCCGGGACTTAGGTGCCGCCGCTAGCTGGTTGAGCACAATGTTCTTGGCACGGCTAAATTCACTCTCCGGCTCAGCCTGCCCACGACCCCGGCTACCTGGCATAGGTGTGAGGCCCTGGACCAGCAGTTCAGCATCGCTCACCGGTTCATTAAGGCTAGAGCCTTCCCTAAAAAGCGGGATACTCCGTTTCCCGCTTGACCGCTTCTCTTGGACGTCCTCCTGGTGTGCACCGATTGCAGGGGCAAAGGGTGAGCGGGCCGCATAGCGGGCCGGTGGCTTACGGAAGCCCTTTTTCAGTTGGGGATTCCGGCGGTGCCGGTACTTATCTAGCTCTTCTTGCCGGCCCTGCCTATTCACAGCCCTAGATGTGTTGTCAGCTGAGTCAGCAGTATTCCCGGCGCCACCGGTGTAGGGAGTGCCCTGCCCCTGCATAACAGACAGGTAACTATCGCCGGGGCGGTCTTCACTCAGCCCCTGCGCGGCGGGGTGCCAGGAAGGGTATTCCTCGGGGCTCAGAAAATCTGTATCAGTCATTGTCCTTGGGGCCTTCTTCTGCGGAAGAGAATACAAAGTTCTCTAGCTTAGGGGCAAGCTCTATCTATGCTGAAAGGCCGCTACCGCCGAGTTGGCGGTAGCGGCCTACCCTGGGAAAGTCAGGTTAGAAGTTCTCGGAGATATCGTCCAGAGGATCGACTGAAGTGCTGGGTTCTAGCTCTTCCATCTCTTCTTCCTCAGCTTCAATGATGCCGAGCTTGACCATGGTCTTATACTTAATTTCTTCGGTCAGCTCGGGGTTATCCTTGAGGAAACGACGAACGTTTTCCTTACCCTGGCCTAGCTGGTCACCCTCGTAGGTGAACCAGGCGCCGGACTTCTTGACCACGTTGTGGTCAACAGCCAGGTCAAGGATTCCACCTTCAACCGAGATACCCTCACCGTAGAGAATATCGAATTCGGCTTGTTTAAAGGGCGGAGCCATCTTGTTCTTGACGACCTTGGCGCGGGTGCGGTTACCGATGGGGTTAGCGCCGTCCTTAAGAGTCTCAATACGGCGGATATCGATACGCACCGACGCATAGAACTTGAGCGCCTTACCACCGGTGGTGGTTTCGGGTGAACCGAAGAAAACACCGATCTTCTCGCGAAGCTGGTTGATAAAGATAGCGGTGGTGTTGGTAGAGGCCAGACGACCGGTAATCTTACGCAGAGCCTGGGACATCAGGCGAGCCTGCAGACCCACGTGGGAGTCACCCATTTCGCCTTCGATTTCAGCGCGGGGAACCAGGGCGGCTACGGAGTCAACCACAATGATGTCGATGGAGCCGGAGCCCACCAGCATGTCCATAATTTCCAGGGCTTGCTCACCGGTATCAGGCTGGGATACCAACAGGGCATCGGTGTCAACACCCAACTTGGCTGCGTATACCGGGTCCAGAGCGTGTTCAGCATCGATGAAGGCGGCAATGCCACCCTGCTTCTGAACGTTGGCAACCGCGTGCAAGGCAACCGTGGTCTTACCGGAAGACTCAGGGCCGTAGATTTCCACGACACGACCGCGAGGCAGTCCACCAATACCCAGGGCGGCGTCCAGGGCAAGCGCCCCGGTAGAAATAGTTTCAACCTTGGTGGCTTCCTTGTCACCCAGGCGCATCACTGAGCCCTTGCCGTAGTTCTTATCGATCTGGGCAAGAACAGCTTCAAGTGCCTTTTCGCGGCCTTCAGCCGGAACCTGACCTACGGACTGCATGCGAGTTTTCGCTGCCATACATCTTCCTCATTTCTTATCGCGGAGCCGGTTTTCCTTCTGGTCTCCACGGTAATACGGGTGGCTGACACTTTAGGGAATAGGCCGCAGATTCTTGTAAACCTGTGGATAATTCTTCTCTGCGCCGCCACACCACTGTTATCTGTACACAATAGTACACAAACTAGAACATATTTTCTATTAAGTACGAATGGTTTTCTATTGGGCTCCCTGCCACACCCAACTCCCCAGCTAGGGGGCAGGCGGTATGTCCGGGCCGAGCCTACGTGCTTCGGGGACGTCCTGTTCCCGGCAAATCGCGAGCCAGACGGTGCGCACATCGGCACCAGCCTCCAGAGCTTGCCCCGCAGTCAGGTCCCCAAAATCACCCGGAACTAAATCCCGCACCAGATGCCTGGCATAGGCGGGGCCAAACTCGTGGTCCATGGCAGCCCAAAATTCACTAAGTTTCATCCTATCCTCTTCCTGCTCGCAGATAGAAGGAGCCGGCTCCCCCTGTGAGGGACCCGGCTCCTTGTCGTACGCTCACTCCGTTTTATCGGGTCAGGAGAGGGCGTTCAACGGCAGGAATGTCTCGGCTTGAAGTAGCCGCGATTCCGTATTCACGCTTGAACTGCTCGGAGAATTCTGCGGGCACAGTATCGGGTACCGAGAAGCCTTCTTCAACAGCCATGCGGTGGGATACTTCGCCCAGCATAGCTGAGAGTGAGATGTTGAGAGCCTGGCAGATAGAGGCAAGAAGCTCAGATGAGGCTTCCTTCTGACCGCGTTCTACCTCACTGAGGTAGCCAAGGGAGACTCGCGCAGAGTGTGAAACTTCGCGGAGGGTTCGCCCCTGTCGCTGGCGGACATCGCGCAGGACTTCGCCAATTGCGTGGCGGAGCAGAATAACTTTACCGGTGTCTTGGGCGGGGACAGTGTTCTCGGTCTGACCCACATCCTTCCAACGGACGACACCGTTCACGGATACGGGTTGCTTAGTCATTTTTATACCAATCTCCTGGTGATCGTGCTCCCGGTAGATCAGGAGCTGTGTACTTCAGCCTAACGTAATTGCTACGTGTTCGTCAGCTCAAGTTGAGAATAAGTCACGTAAGTTCACGTTTTATTCTTATGACATCTATCTAAACCTACAGTTCTGTGTTTTCATTCCCTGTTTGCTGAAAAATTCATCTGAAAATTTCCTGGAAATTTTGAGGAGGTAGTGTGCGAGCATCCTCAGCCCCCCACCCCCGCTAAAAATTATTCCCGATAGCTTCAGCCAGCAAAAGCAGGGCATGGTGAGCGGCCTGTACCCGAATCCCAGCCCGCCCCCCGGCGTAGTTCTTCTCGACGACACAGCTACCTGTGGGACCGTATACCGCCAGGTAGACCCGGCCAACAGGCTTACCGTCACATGGCTCCGGGCCAGCAGCGCCCGTTGTGGCAACACCGTAGTCGGCACCGCAAACCCGGGCCGTCCCAGCGGCCATAGCTAGGGCAACATCGGGATCCACCGCACCGCGCTCAGCCAGAAGACCGACCGGAACCCCCAACACCTGAGCCTTAACCTCGGTAGCGTATGAGATAACGCCACCCCGGTAGACGGCAGAAGCACCGGGCACCGAACAGATGAACTGGCCCACCATGCCACCGGTCAAAGACTCAGCGGTTGCCAGCAGGCACCCCGACTCTGTTGCCGATGCAACGAGCTGGGCGGCGGCTTCCTCCAGGTGGAACTGAGCGTCAGGAGCTTGCATCACAGGGACCTACTTGCTCTGCTGGGCGTAATAGTCGCGGCGCAACCGCATAGCCTTCAGCACATAATCAATACCGGTAACTACAGTCACTAACACAACAGCGGCCATGAGCAGCCAGCCCGGCCAGAGTGCCCAGCTACCCAAAAGACCCAGAGGCAGGATCATCAGCACCAGGGCAAGGGTCTGCAAAACGGTTTTGAGCTTACCTCCCTTAGAGGCGGCCATCACACCGTACTTGATAATGAACAGGCGCATCACGGTAATGCCCCACTCGCGCACCAGAATGACCAGGGTGACCCACCACCACAGCTCCCCCAGCATAGAAAGAACAACAAAGGCGGCACCGGTCAGAAGCTTATCGGCAATCGGGTCGGCAATCTTTCCGAAGCTGGTAATCAGCCCCCGCGAGCGGGCCAGGTGACCGTCAAGCCAGTCGGTAATCATAGCCAGGATAAAGATGACGACGGCCCACCAGCGCAGGCCCATATCGCTAGCACCGTAGACCCCACCGCCCAGCAGGGCCCAGACGAAGAGGGGAACCATAACAATACGCAGGGCCGTCAGGGCATTGGGTATGTTCCAGTTTGATACGGTACCGGGGTTATGCTCAGACATCGGTTCTCCTTAGAGTAGAGCGGGGGCCTGGGATCAAGGGGCTATCTGCCGGTCAGGTTCCAGGCGTCTTCGCTGTCGGGTTCGTCCATGGTGTCGTAGTAGTCCACAGCTTCTGGGACTCCGTCGTTCATGTGAGCAACTGGGTCATTGCCGTAGGTATCATCAGTGGCCCCCACCGGGGGCTCTTGACCACGAATCTTTGCTAGGACGGTGGGCAGGTCATCGGGCTGAACCAGAACGTCACGGGCCTTGGACCCCTCGGAGGGGCCAACGACCTCGCGGGATTCGAGCAGGTCCATGAGGCGGCCAGCCTTAGCAAACCCCACACGGAGCTTACGCTGCAGCATGGAGGTTGAACCGAACTGGGTGTTCACCACTAGTTCAGCGGCCCGCAAGAGATCATCGAGGTCATCTCCAATGTCATCATCAATCTTCTTGGAGGGGGCAACAGCGATGACGTCCTCGCGGTAGATGGCGGGAGCCTGCTTCTTAACGTGCTCCACGACCTCGTGGATCTCGGACTCGCTCACCCAGGCGCCCTGAACACGCATGGGTTTGGAAGCACCCATGGGCAGGAAGAGGGCATCACCCTGGCCAATCAGTTTCTCGGCACCGGGCTGATCAAGGACCACGCGGGAGTCAGTCACCGATGAGGTCGCAAAAGCCATACGCGAAGGCACGTTAGCCTTAATCAGGCCGGTCACAACATCCACCGATGGGCGCTGGGTTGCCAGTACCAGGTGGATACCGGCGGCACGAGCTAGCTGGGTGATACGCACAATAGATTCTTCAACATCGCGCGGGGCCACCAGCATGAGGTCAGCAAGCTCGTCCACAATGACCAGCAGGTAGGGGTAAGCCTTAATCTGGCGCTTAGAACCGGGATCTGGCTGAATCTTGCCGGCCTTGACCGCCTTGTTGAAATCATCAATGTGCTTGTAGCCGTAGTGGGCCAGGTCATCGTAGCGGGCGTCCATCTCACGCACAACCCACTGAAGGGCCTCGGCGGCCTTCTTGGGGTTGGTGATGATGGGCGTAATCAGGTGGGGCACGCCCTCGTAGGCGGTAAGTTCTACGCGCTTGGGGTCCACCATAATCAGGCGAACCTGATCGGGGGTGGAGCGCATCAGGATGGAGGTAATCATGGAGTTCACGAAGGAGGACTTACCGGCGCCGGTCGCACCAGCCACCAGCATGTGCGGCATCTTAGCCAGGTTGGCAATGACGAAGCCACCTTCAACGTCCTTACCAACGCCCATGACCATGGGGTGCTCGGTTGCGTGAGCCTTAGCCGAACGCAGGACATCACCCAGCACCACGATTTCGCGGTCGGTATTGGGAATCTCAATACCGATGGCGCTCTTGCCGGGAATGGGCGACAGGATACGCACATCGTCCGAAGCTACAGCGTAGGCAATGTTCTTGGACAGAGCGGTAACGCGTTCCACCTTGGTACCAGAGCCCAGCTCAATCTCGTAGCGGGTGACCGTGGGTCCACGGGAGAAGCCGGTGACTTCGGCATCGACCTTGAACTGATCCAGCACGTTGGTCAGGGCCTCAACGACCTGCTCATTGGCTTCGGACTTTTCCTTAGCGGGGGGGCCTGCTTCGAGCATGCTCTCGGTAGGCAGGGCGTAGGTACCGGTTGAGGACTCCACAACCAGTTCCCCACGGGGCTGTTCGGTTGTCTCTGCAACGGTGTGGTTCTGAATTTTAGCGGCGGGCCGTTCAAGGCGGGGCGCTGGGGTGTCCGCAGGCTTAGCAGGTGCTGAACCCTTGGCTGCGGCTCCAGTCAGGGCGGCACCGAGGGCAGAGCCGGTTGCAGAACCCGCAGCGGTAGGCCTAGCAGAAGGTCGAGGCACAGAAGACGCACGAGGCGCTACGGGCTTCTGAGGGGTCGGGGCTTCCAGGGCAGCCGGTGCCTCATCGACAGGTTCTTCCCAGGCTTCAAGAGTCTTGGGAAGTTCTGCTTCTACCTCAGGTTCAGGCAAACGGCCGTATTCAGCGGCCGCCCGCTGAGCCTGGTCCAGCCGCTGGGCAGGTGCATCGGAGGCACGATAACCGTCATCGGCCCAGGCGCCCTGGTCAAAGAGCTGGCCCTGCTTTTTAGCGGCCTTAGCAGCTGCCCGCTTTTCTTTCCGAGTCTGCTTGCGGGGTGCCTCAACATCAAAGGCTTCTTGTGGGTGAGCGCTGCCAGGGCGACCACCGGTAGCGGTGACACGCCCTACGGGAGTGGTATCGGTTTCAGGCTCAGAAAGAAGGGCGCTCTGGTAGGCCTCATCGCCCTCGTAACGGTCAAGCCTGGGGTCGGTATCGGGCCGCGCCCCAAAACCTAGCCAGCCCAGCAGCCCACCACGGCGTGCAGGACTAGGAGTATCAGCAACCTCTTCGTATAGGTAGGAGCGGTCATGCTCCTCATCAAGCACCCGCGTCTCGACTTCATCCTGAGCACGAGCGCGAGATGGACGGCCTGCATCGCGGATAGAGCCGTTGGGTTTCTCCCCCAGGAGCACACTGAAAATGAAAACAAGCTTCGGCCAAACCTGACGCAGGGGCGTATCAGTAGCAACCAGTACACCGGCGCAGAAGACCAGTGCAATGACCAGCCACTCCAGCACAGAAATGCCACCTACAATACGGCTAGCGGGCGTACCGATGAGAACACCAATGGTTCCACCGCCACCCCAGAAGTCATCAAAGTTATTGGAAAAAGTGGGGTAACCAGCTACCTTGGCTCCCATCATTGAAGCCGAAACCGTCATGATAGTAAACCCGATAGCAATCCGGTTATTTTCCCTAACCTCCAGGGGATGACGGAAAATACGGATAGCAAAAATGAGGCAGAGAATGGGTATGAGCAGTGAGCCTTGACCAAAGAGCCCGCCCACAATGATGTGCCACAGGTGCAGAGGCCACTCGTACCAGGAGAGGGAAGCTGCGGTATCAACACGCCAGCCCCACCATTCCACACCGGCAGTCAGCAGACCGATAGCCAGGATAAAGAGGGCTCCCCCATCGCGGCGTTCGTGAAGTTCGATATCGGTGCGCAGGGCACCCATACGGCGGATAGCACCACCGATGATGAAGGCAAGAGCTTGCCAGGCACCCACAATAGCTCGAATGAAGATATTGCTTTCCTGAGCCGGTGCGGGGGCACCCTTTTTCCCTCGGCCTTTGGCTGAGGTTGAACGCCGTGAGGACGCCCTTGAGCCACTCCCGGTGGAGCGGGGAGCTGATTTACTCGATGCAGACTTTCGCGGAGCCATTCTTCTCAATACAAGTCGGTGACGGTGTGCAGTTCAGACGGTCGCTGGCACCGGGTGGTGGGCGACCGTAGTTCTTAACAGACTACAGCCACCGGCTCCCCCGTGCAGGGGTAAAACCGGTGGCAGAGTCATCGTGAGGGTAGCTTCTCAGCATTGGGCTGAGCCACTCCCCCGCCCTGCCTGCCCTGGGTATAACCGAGGCGGGCAGATGCTTTAGCTGTTATCGGCCTCAGCGGTGTGGGTTTCGATGACCACAGGAACAATCATGGGCTTACGGCGCAGGCGGCGCGCAACCCAGGCCCCCACTGTGCGGCGGACAATCTGCTGCAGCTGGTGGGCAGTGTGAACCCGTTCGGGTGCCCGGTGCAGTGCATCTTCCAGGGCCGCAGTAATTTTGGGGGTGATGTCGTCAAAGACCGAGTCGTCTTCTGCGATACCGCGGGCGTGAATATCGGGGCCGGTCACAACACGTTTGGTGGCACGGTCAATCACGGTCACAATCGACACGAAGCCTTCTTCTCCCAGGACGCGGCGGTCTTTGAGGTCGTCTTCGGTCACATGGCCTACTGACTTACCATCAACGTAGACGTATTCACAGGGGACCTGTCCGACGATTTCGGCCATGCCGTCCTTGAGGTCAACAACGGTACCCGAATCACAGATGAGAACGCGGTCGGTCTTGATGCCGGTTTCCACGGCCAGGTTACCGCTGGCAAGCAGGTGGCGAACTTCACCGTGAACGGGCATGACGTTCTTGGGCTTCAGAATGTTGTAGCAGTAGAGCAGTTCGCCCGCTGCGGCGTGACCCGATACGTGGACCTTAGCATTGCCCTTGTGGACCACATTGGCTCCCAGCTTCATCAGGCCGTTAATCACGCGGTAAACAGAGGTTTCGTTGCCGGGAATCAGTGAGGATGCCAAGATGATGGTGTCACCCTGCTCAACCTGAACCTTGTGGTCTCCGTTTGCCATACGGGACAGGGCTGCCATGGGTTCGCCCTGGGAACCGGTGCACATCATAACAATCTGGTCGGGGCGGTAGTCATCAACCTTTTTAAGGTCAACGAGCAGACCATCTGGCACCTTGAGGTAGCCCAGCTTCTCGGCGATGGTCATATTGCGGACCATGGAGCGGCCCACTAGGACCACCTTGCGGCCGCGTTCTGCCGCGGCATCCAGCACCTGCTGTACACGGTGGACATGCGAGGAGAAGGAGGCAACGATAACGCGCTTCTTGGCATCGCGCATGACGTTAGAGATAACGGGCCCGATGTTCTTCTCGGTGGGGGTGAAGCCGGGGACCTCAGCGTTAGTGGAGTCCGGCAGGAAGAGGTCAATGCCTTCTTCGCCCAGGCGGGCAAAGTGGCGCAGGTCGGTCAGGCGTCCGTCGAGGGGTAGCTGATCCATCTTGAAGTCACCGGTGTGCAGGGCCTTACCTGCCTGGGTACGGATAAAGACAGCCAGGGCGTCGGGAATGGAATGGTTAACCGCCACAAATTCACACTCGAAGGGGCCAAAGCGCTCAACCTGGCCTTCAAGGACTTCCATGGTGTAGGGCTTGATGCGGTGTTCCTGTAGCTTAGCTTCAACCAGTGCCAGGGTCAGCTGTGAGCCAACCAAGGGAATATCTGGGCGGCGACGCAAGAGATAGGGAACAGCGCCGATGTGGTCTTCGTGGCCGTGGGTCAGCACGAGTGCTACAACATCGTCCAGTCGGTCTTTGATGTAGTTCAGGTCAGGAAGAATCAGGTCAACGCCGGGCTGAGACTCTTCGGGGAAGAGCACGCCACAGTCAACGATGAGCAGTTTGCCGTTGATCTCGTAGACGGTCATGTTGCGGCCAACTTCGCCCAGGCCACCCAGGGGGACAACGCGGAGGGTGTCTTTCCTGAGTTTGGGGGGAAGGTGCGGACTGGTTACTGTTTGCATGTGTTCTCTTATCTGTCGATTTATTTTTTCTCAATACGGGCAAAGCGGGCCACCTCAAAATCGCATGATTTTGGGTGAACCCGCCGGACCCCGCAATAGGTCTTTACTTAAGGAGGGAGGAAGCGATAACGGAACCTTCAAGGTCTGCTCGCATGAGCGCCGCTTCGGCTTCAGTGGCTACCGCATGGGGTAGGCGCACGGTCTTGGTTTCAAGCAGGCCCTGCCACTGCAGAATCTGTTTGGCGGCAACGCACCCGGGTACGCGACTCATGGCCGCACGCACGATGGGGGCAAGGTCAAGGTGGATCTGCTGGGCGGTTGCTAGATCCCCGGCAAGGGCGGAGTCAATGAGCTTGCGGAAGAGTTCGGGGGCTAGGTGGCTGGTGACACCAACCAGGCCCACAGCGCCCATAGCAATCCAGGGCAGGGTCAGCCCGTCATCACCTGAGTAGTATTGCAGGTCAGTGGTTTCCATGACCTCGGTAGCAGCGGTGAAATCAGCCTTGGCATCCTTGACCGCAACGATATTCTCGTGGCTGGCCAGGGCACGGTAAACCTCGGGGCTAATTGCGATACCCGCTCGACCGGGAATGTCGTAGAGCATGACGGGGGTTTTAACCGCGTCCGCCAGGGTGCGGAAGTGGGCTTCAAGGCCGGTCTGAGTGGGCTTGTTGTAGTAGGGGGTAACGACCAGTAGGCCATCTACGCCTACGGCCTCAGCGCGGGAGGCTAGGTGCAGGGTGTGGGCGGTGTCGTTAGAACCAACACCAGCAACAATCTTGGCGCGCTCCCCCACGGCCTCTTTGACGATGCGGAAAACGCGTTCGTTTTCCTCATCGGTCATGGTGGAATATTCGCCGGTTGTGCCGCACACAATCAGGCCGTCGTGGCCACGGTCAACCAGGTTTTGAGCAAGCCCAGCGGTAGCGGCTTCGTCAATTTCGCCGTTTGCGGTAAAGGGGGTGACCATAGCGGTCAGGAGTCGCCCAAAGACGGGCTCGGTGGCTTTTACTGTGTGCGGTGAAGTCTCAGACATACTAATAAGGTTACCTTATTCTGGGGTTACGGGAGGGTGAGTTTACTTATTGCTGAAGTAGCCAAGCAAACTTTTAGACAGAGATACTGGCTACTGACCCGCCACGGTAGAGGCTAATAGCGGCTCGCATAGCCTTACGGGCTCGTTTACGGTCACCGGCAGCATCGTAAGCCAGCGATAGATTGAACCAGTGTGACCAGTCCTGCGGGTAATTCTCAACGGCCTGAGCGTAATCAGCGAACTGGGCATCGGCGGCGGCGCGTTCTATGCGACCTGAGTCGGTTCGCGGCAGGTTATCTTCCGGGAGCTTTCCCTCAGCAGCCATAAGCGAGGCAAGTTGCTGGGTGCGGGCCCCAAAGACAATTTCACGAACCATAGCCCAAGCCCCCAAGACAGGCAGAACGATCAGGGCTAGCCCTAAGGCCATACCCACCGGCCCCGCGCCCTGCATAAGGAGCACCCCGCGCTGGGCGGTCAGGGCAAGGTAGAGGCTCAGAGCCACTGTCACCAGTGAGGCAAAGATTCTTCCCCGGCCACCGGCGTCCACCGCAATAAAAACCGCGCAGAAAACACCGACAGCTAACAAGAAGAGTCGAGTTCCCAAAGGCAGGGGCAGAACCATAAGGGTCAGAACTGCTAGGACGATGGCTCCGGCCGTAAATAAGCGCAGTGAACCCATCGGGTTAGGTCAGATCCATGTAGCGGTCTAGCCCAAGGGCCAGACCGGGGTGGGAGGCAACCTGCCGAACACCCAGAAGGACACCGGGCATAAAGCTGGTGCGCTCAAAAGAATCGTGGCGGATCACCAGCTGCTGGCCAGGATCACCCAGCAGGATTTCCTGGTGTGCAGTCAGACCGCGCAGACGCACAGCGTGGACGTTAACGCCCTCTACACGGGCACCGCGTGAGCCGCCCTCATCGGTTTCTGTGGCGTCGGGTGACTGGCCCACACCGGCGGCTCTGCGAGCCTCAGCAATTTTCTTGGCGGTATGGACGGCAGTACCGGAGGGGGCATCAACCTTATTGGGGTGGTGCATCTCGATGACCTCAACGGACTCAAAGTACTTAGCCGCTTTAGCTGCAAACTCTGTTGCAAGAATCGAGCCGATAGCAAAGTTGGGGGCGATAAGCACACCAACCTGCGGGTGCTCAGCTAGCAGAGCCTCAAGGGAGGCCAGACGCCCCTCTGTCCAGCCGGTAGTACCCACAACAGCATGGATACCGTGCTCCACTGCGAAACGAACATTAGTCTCGGTAGCGGCAGGAACAGTCAGGTCAATCATGACTTCAGCGCCGTGCTCAAGGAGGAGATCCAGGGAATCATCTCGGCCCAGGGCAGCAACCAGATCCATATCCGCAGCGGTGTTCATCGCCTTAACAGCCTCAGCCCCCATGCGACCTGCGGCTCCCACCACAGCGACTTTCCATACCTTGCTCATGTGTTTCCCTCGTAATAGCTAGTAAACAGTACGGGTAAGCCAGACACTACCCACATATGACGCGTGGTGATGGCAGGCCATACGCTAACGAGTCACATCACTACTCTAGCCAACAGGACCAGGCTACGCACCCCAACATGGGCAAACCCAGCGTATTCACCGCAACCAGGACAGGTAGAAAATACCGCAAGCTACCAGCTGCTATTGCCTAACATACTCAAGCCACCAGGCACAGAAGCGACCAACACCTCTCCGGCTATAGCGTCAAAACCCCACCTAGCTCTTACACTAGATAGGGTGCCCTAGCACAGCTGACTATGACCCCCTAAGGACCCATGAAAGACGACCACGTTTTTTACTCCGATGTTCACCCACCCGAAGGCCAGGGTCATTTTGTCCTGCGCGGGTTGGACGGTATCCGTGCGCTCGCCGTCCTGCTGGTGGTTATCTACCATTTCTGGCCCCAGCACCTACCCGGTGGAATGATCGGTGTCGATATCTTCTTCGTCATTTCCGGCTACCTGATTACCGCGCTCCTACTGCGCGAAGGCGCCTACACCGGAAAAATGGATATTGTCTCCTTCTGGATCCGTCGCTTACGCCGCCTTGTCCCGGCTTTTGCTTGGCTCAGCCTGGTTGTGGGCGCGCTGGCACTACTCGTGGGAGGGGACGCTCAAGTCGGGCTAGGCCGCCAGATTCTGGGCGCTTTTACCTACTCATCTAACTGGCTATTGATCGGTGCCGGTAACGACTACTTTGTGCAGACCTCACCTGAGCTGATGACCAACTTCTGGTCGCTGGCTCTTGAAGAGCAGTTCTACTTCTTCTGGCCGGTCATTATGGTCTTCGTCTTCATGTTCACCGCCAAATGGTGGCAGCGGGCACTGGTTCCGGCAATTTTAGGTGTGCTCTCATTACTCACAGCACTGGTTCTCACTTTCATCGGTGCCTCCACAACCCGCCTCTACTACGGTACGGACACCCACCTCTACGGGCTGATGCTCGGCGTTCTTCTGGCCATGTTGGTGCCCTGGTCTATGTACCCGCCGGTTGACCCCCGCCTTTATGACCATGTGGGCTACGGCAACGGAATCTGGGGCTGGATCCGCCAGCTCATCGGGTGGGCTTGCCTGGGGCTGGTCTTCCCCCTGGCCCTGGCTCTGACCGATCAGCGCCCAAGCCTGCTCATCCCCTGGGGCCTACTGGCAGGGTCTCTATTAGGTCTTGGCATGATTCAGGCGCTTCTACCCGATGTGCGCGGTGGCACCAGCAACCTCTTTAGAGGCTTACTTTCGCTCTACCCCCTCGTGTGGGTAGGTCAGCGTTCCTACGGCATCTACCTGTGGCACTGGCCGCTCATGGTCCTCGCCCACTACACCTTCGGTGCCGCACGCTCCCCCTGGGTAAACGGCGGAGTTCTTATGCTAACGCTGGTGATTGCGGGACTGTCCTACATTTATATTGAACAGCCGGTTCGTAAACTGGGTTTCCGCGGTGCAATTACAGCCTGGCTTTCCGCGATGTTCGTTCCCGGCCAGAGAACCCTGCCGCTGGCTTCAGCGGCGCTCACTGCGGTTGTGCTCATTTGCACGGTTTTTGCAGTTCGCACAGCGCCAACTATGACCGAGGCCCAGGCTGTCGTCGCAGCAGGGGAAAACTACACCGCGTCAGAGAACCCATCACGGGCGCCCGAAGCCGCAGAAACCCAAGTAGCTGAGACCAGCGAAGAAAGCCACACCCCCAGCCCCTCCCCCAGCGAGACTGCAGATCTTCTACCGGCTACTGCTGAGGGCCAAAGCGTCACCATCGTTGGGGACTCAGTCACCTTGGCTTCTGCGGCTGCGCTCGGGCAGGCAATGCCACTTGCAAGGGTTAATGCCGAGGTCTCCCGCACCAGTTCAGCGGCCCTACCTCTCATCGAGCAAATGACCAAGGACAGCCAGACAGGCCAGGTACTGGTTCTTTCTGTGACCGCTAACTCAACATTCACACTGGAGCAACTGGAAACACTCAAAGCTACCGTTTCACCCGATGGCCAGCGAAAGATTGTGCTGGTAACAGGTCTGGGGCCAGCAAACCTCACCTGGATAGAGCCCTCCAACAAGGTCATCCGTGAATTTGCGCAGAAGAACCCCGGCACCGTCTTTATTGCTGACTGGCAGGCCGCAGCAAGCGGCCACCCGGAGTACCTTGTCTCTGATGGCGTACACCCCCAGGGACAGGGCCTTACGGTCTACGCCTCAACTGTTAAAGCGGCGGTAGCGCAAGCGGTTGCCGCCAACCGGCCCTAGTCCTCTGCCGTCCATCACACTGACATTGCGGGTAAAGCTAAAGCCCCTCCCCCTGCTATCAGGGAGGGGCTTTGATCATTTGCTATTTCACAATTGTAGTGACCCATTCCTGCTTGGATAGGAAAGCCGCAAGCTCTTGAACCTCTTCGAGGGTAACAGATCGGATCCCCTCTAGGAGCTCGTCAAGGCTCCGGAATTGGCCTGAATCCAGTTCTGCACGCCCCAGACGACTCATCCGGGACCCCGCGTCTTCGCTCCCCAGAATGGTTCCGCCACCCAGCTGCCCGAGCACCTTATCCAGCTCGTCCTGGGTGAGCCCGTCACGGACCAATTCATCAAAGGTTGAGCGCATGAGCTCACCTACCTGCTGGGTCTTAGCCGGTAGGCACCCGGCGTACATGCCGAAGTAGCCCGCATCGGAGTAGGAGCCGCTAAAGGAGAAAGTGGAGTAGGCAAGGCCACGTTTTTCGCGGATTTCCTGGAAAAGGCGGGAGGACATTCCACCACCCAGGGCGCTATTGAGCACGCTCATCACATACCGGCGGTCATCGCCAGCTACCAGTCCGGGGCAACCCATCACAATGTTGGTTTGCTCGAACCCTTTATCCAGGGTCCGCTCCCGAGCGCCCGGAACAATAACTGCCTGCTGGCGGGACCGGCGAGGTGCCGGGGCCTTCCCCTCGGTGAGGTCCCAGCCCCGGTTATCCAGTGATTCGAGAACTAGCTGAACGATATGTGAGTGGTTTAGGCTGCCCGCTGCAGAAATAACCAGCCTGTCCGGGGTGTAGAACTTCTTGTAGTGTTCCCAGACCTTATCGCGGGCTACTTCTGTAATCTCCTGAGGGGTACCACCGATAGGCCGCCCCAGAGGGTTCTGCCCCATGAGCTGTTCAATAAAGGATTCAAAAGCAACGTCGGTGGGGTCATCTTGGTCCATAGCGATTTCTTCCAGGATGACACCGCGCTCCTGTTCCAAGAGCTCAGGGTCCAGTACCGCGCCAGTCACCATATCAGCGATAAGGTCGATTGCCATAGCGGTGTCGTCATCGAGCACACGCGCATAGTAGCAGGTGTGTTCTTTAGCGGTCAGCGCATTGGACTCACCACCTACGCGGTCAAAGGCATGGGCTATATCTAATGCTGTACGACTGGGGGTACCCTTGAACAGAAGGTGTTCTAAGAAGTGCGTAGAACCCAGCATGCCGGGCTGTTCATCGCGGGAGCCAACGCCCACCCAAAAGCCAAGAGAAATACTGCGCTGGGAGGGCATACGTTCAGTAATCACGCGAACGCCACCGGGTAAGACGCTACGGCGAACCTCGTTACCGCCTTCCCCCACATAGATCAGACGACCATTCAGATAATCAAGCTCACCGGCGAGATCCGCCAGGGTGATGGGTAGTTCTATGGGCATAGTGCGCTTTCTATAGATCAGACATATCCAGGCATATACCTTACCGGAGCAAACACAAAACCTAGTGCTGTGACTTGACGGGGCTAGGTACACAAGGGCAGTCATCAAGGATAGTAATATGCAAGGTATATTCGCAGAACTACTGACTGAGGCCCTACCCAAGCCCTAGGAACCTGAAGTCAGCCCCTAAAGGAAGATAAAGCAAGCCCCTGACAAGGCATACTTGTTCAAACAGCATGTGATGAGTCAAGGTTTTGCTGGCAGGGCGAATCTCCGCGATTGCACGGTTTCAACTGTTTGACTTATAAAGAGGGAAACTCATCGAGTGATGAGTTTCCCTCTTTATTCTTTAGCGACAGGGCATCGACCTAAGTCAAAATCCTGCTTTTAGCCTTCAGTGGCTTCGCTGTCTTCTTCCGCAACAACCGGAATCAGTGACAGCTTGCCACGGTCGTCAATCTTGGCGATCTCAACCTGAACCTTCTGCCCTACGCCGACGACATCTTCAACGTCGTCAACGCGCTTGCCATCATTGAGCTTACGAAGCTCGCTAATGTGAAGCAGGCCGTCCTTGCCGGGGGTCAAAGATACGAAAGCGCCGAAGGCAGTTGTCTTCACAACGGTACCCAGGTAGCGTTCGCCAATCTCAGGAACCTGAGGATTAGCAATCGCATTGATAGCTGCACGAGCTGCTTCCGCGGACGGGCCATCGGTTGCACCGATGTAGACGGTGCCGTCATCTTCGATAGAGATGTCGGTCCCGGTCTCTTCCTGGATCTGGTTGATCATCTTGCCCTTGGGCCCGATGACCTCACCAATCTTGGCAACGGGAACCTTCACCGAAATCACGCGGGGCGCAAAGTCGCTCATCTCGTCGGGAGCGTCAATGGCGGCATTGATAACTTCCAAGATGTGCAGGCGTGCTTCGCGTGCCTGGGTCAGGGCACCGGCCAGAACCGAGGCGGGAATACCGTCCAGCTTGGTATCAAGCTGGATAGCAGTCACGAACTCACTGGTACCCGCTACCTTGAAGTCCATATCTCCCAGCGCATCTTCTGCACCGAGGATATCGGTGAGAGCTGCATAGCGAGTTTCACCGTTGACCTCATCGGAGACAAGGCCCATAGCGATACCCGCTACAGGTGCACGCAGGGGCACACCTGCGTTGAGCAGGGAAAGGGTTGAAGCGCAAACTGAGCCCATGGAGGTTGAACCATTGGAGCCCAAGGCTTCTGACACCTGGCGGATTGCGTAGGGAAAATCCTCGCGGTCCGGAAGGACCGGAGTGATGGCACGCTCGGCCAGGGCACCGTGACCGATTTCGCGTCGTTTGGGGGAACCAACGCGACCGGTTTCACCTGTGGAATAGGGTGGGAAGTTGTAGTGGTGGATGTAGCGCTTGGACTTGACCGGGTAGAGTGAGTCCAGCTGCTGTTCCATTTTAAGCATATTTAGCGTAGTCACACCCATAATTTGGGTTTCACCACGCTCGAAAATTGCTGAGCCGTGTACGCGAGGCAGAACCTCAACCTCGGCGGTGAGCTGACGGATATCGGTCAGGCCGCGGCCATCGATACGAACCTGCTCTGTCAGAATTCGCTGACGTACAAGGTGCTTGCTCAGGGCGTTGAATGCTGCGTTAACTTCGTCTTCGCGGCCTTCAAATTCTTTACCTTCGCCAGCGAGTGCTTCGAGAACTTCCTGCTGAAGGTTAGCAGATGCCAGTTCGCGCTCCTGCTTACCTGCGATGGAGTAGACCTCCACGATCTTGGGTTCAAAAGCCTTGACGGCTTCGTCTACCTCTGCGGCACGTTCGCCAAAGATGGGGAGTTCCATAGCGGGCTTGCCTGCGCGTGCAGCCAGGTCTGACTGGGCCTTGCACAGAGCGGCGATGAAAGGCTTTGCGGCTTCTAGGCCCTCAGAGACAATCTCTTCGGTGGGTGCGGTGGCACCGTTTTCCTTGATGAGCTTCCAGGAGGTATCGGTAGCTTCAGCCTCAACCATCATGATGGCAACGTCTTCGGTACCGTCTGCCTTAGTCACGACGCGACCGGCAACGGCCATGTCGAAGACCGCGTTCTCAAGCTGGGAGAACTTGGGGAAGCAGACCCACTGGTCGTCTATCAAGGCAATGCGTACGCCGCCGATGGGGCCAGCGAAGGGTGCACCTGAAAGGGTGGTGGAGCAGGATGCGGCGTTGATAGCTACAGTGTTGTAGATTTCATCGGGGTCGATGGTCAGAACGGTAACAACAACCTGGACCTCGTTGCGGATACCCTTCTTGAAGACAGGGCGCAGAGGGCGGTCAATCAGACGCGCAGCCAGGATCGCTTCGGTTGAGGGGCGGCCCTCGCGGCGGAAGAAGGAGCCGGGAATCTTACCGGCTGCGTACATACGCTCTTCAACGTCTACGGTGAGAGGGAAGAAGTCAAAACCTTCTCGGGGGCTCTTGCCAACGGCGGTGGCCGAGAGCAGGGTCGTATCTTCGTCGATAGTGACCAGTGCTGCGCCAGCTGCCTGCTGGGCTAGGCGGCCTGTTTCAAAGCGTACAAGGCGCTTTCCAAACTTGCCGTTGTCGATGATTGCTTCTGCAAATTGAATTTCGGGACCTTCCAAGGTTCCTCCGTTTCCTTATCTGCGCCGCGCTGCTGGTCATCGATTGAGGCCCACAGTGGGAGCACCCTTGCCGGGTGTCTTCTGTAAACCGCTACCGAGGACCGTGACATTGCGCGACGACTTCGTAGTTTATGTTGATGTTCTCTTGTGAGAACTATAAGGGCGTCACTGCCCCACACTGACTCCGTGTTCCAAGGAACCCGAAGTTACTGGTGGATTACAGTGGCGCCCTCACTCTGGTGCAGCCTTCGCCTTAGCGACGGATACCGAGGCGTTCGATAAGTGCACGGTAACGTTCAATATCGATGCTCTTGAGGTAGCCCAACAGGTTACGGCGACGACCAACAAGGATCATGAGGCCACGACGTGAGTGGTGGTCATGCTTGTGGAACTTGAGATGTTCGGTCAGGTCGGTGATGCGACGAGTCAGAACTGCAACCTGAACCTCGGGTGAACCGGTGTCACCTTCGTGGGTTGCGTATTCCTTCATGATTTCTTGCTTGATGGCGGGATCGAGTGCCACTTTATAACTCCTAGAGTTAGTGCCGTGTACGGCCCGACTAGTGTTTACTAGCGGGAGCAAAAATCTAACGATTTTTGTATTCTGACTGCCACGGACCGCAGTCGAAGAATATTTACTTGGTTAACCCCACTGAGGGGCCACTCTCAAGGCTATAGCAAAGCGGTGCGGGGTTTCAAGACGGGCTTCTCACTATTTAGTGTGAGTATATCTACCTTTGTATGCAGTTTACTCGTAGAGCGGGAGAGCGCTGATACTGTAGCCCTCCCCGCGGGTAGATACAGATCCTTCATCAGGGTAGTTACCGAACCAGTCCGGTGCGATAGAGAAGTCCCAGTTAATGTAGTAAGAGCTAGCCTGCCCTACCTGGGACAGACCCTTAAACCATGTGAGCTGGAAAGGAATTGATACCTTTTCCATGTAGTTATCGGCTTTCTTAGCCAAGAGGCGGTAAGGAACCTGGGAACGAATCTCTACAAGGCGCTCTACCCCTGACCCAATGGTCTGGGTTTCAGATGCGGAAGCTTTCGCGACGGTGGCGGTTGATTTGACTCCACTGGCACTCACCACAAAGGCGGCAGAACCGACGACTTCCTCTACCTTAAAGGCGGTAACGGTGCCTAGCTCTGCGGGGGGAACAACTTGCCATTGCCCTGAATTGATGCTGTAGGAGGTTCCGCCGCCGGAGCTATCAGGTTCCCCAAAAGCCGTAAACGACTTCGTTCCGGTAACAGTAATAGTTACAGCGGGTACAATCGTGTTGGAACTGGGTGAGACCTGACCCGAAGGGTGTGATGCTGCGTACGCCGGAATAGTAGTAGAAGCAACCACAGCAGGAATAGACCAGGCTGCGCCCTTTGTTACTGTTCGACGGGTTAGATTTTCTGTCATTTGATTCTTTCGTTCTATGTAAACGGTATACGCAACGAACCCAAACGTCAGTTCTAAGCTCATTTTACCCACCGGGTGAGTTTAAAAACCTTGAGCAGTAACCAAACAGAAACTTTTGCAAGCTTTCTCAACCGCTTCAATCCTAACAGTCTAAAACTATGGATTTTTGTCATGACGGGGTTGCCGACTTTCCTCATCAGGGGAAGAGTCCCCAGGTCGGGCCTTTACTGTTAGGAGGCTGAATACGAACCGATACCCCTTTGTTCATTCGCTCAAACCCAATTTTCACATCACTTCACAGCTCAAGCCTTACAAACATGGCGGTTACTCTTGGGTAGCCCATTGAGGACTATATAATTTAACAATGACTTCACGAGATCAAACCAATGTTGAATCATTTGATTTAGACCACACCCTCGTTCTTGCGCCGTATGTGCGCGTCGCAGGACGAAAAGAACTACCCGGAGGGGACGTCCTCATCAAATACGATGTCCGCTTCTGCCAGCCCAATAAAGAGCACCTGGGCATGAAGGCTATCCACTCGATTGAGCATATGACCGCGCACCATATGCGCAACCACACCGACGCTCTCATCGACTTTTCCCCTATGGGCTGCCAAACCGGTTTCTACGCCCTGACCCTGGGGCTCGAACCCGAGGCCTTTATGGCTATCCTTGAAGCCACCATGAACGATCTGCTTCGGGCGACAGAAGTCCCTGCGGCCAATGAGGTTCAGTGCGGCTGGGGTGCTAACCACTCACTGCAAGAAGCCCAAGAAGCTGTGCGGATCTTCCTTGACCGTAAAGATGAATGGGCGCAGGTGATGGCCTAGTGTCCGCTCCTACCTTCAAAGGCTTCGACCGTGCCACTATCGTTCAGGTGGCAATGGATGAAGAGGCAGCGCCCTTCCTTGAAACTACTGAAGAAGCTGGCTCCGCTTTCACCGTGGGTGAGGCAGTTTTCTACCCTCGTATCTACACGACGGACAGCGAAGAGCACCCCATTCTGCTGGTGCGTTCTAAGATCGGCTTGGTCAACGCGTCCACGGCCCTGAGCCTGGCGCTTTCAGTGGTTGCCAACCCCACCGCAGTTATCTCTGCCGGTACAGCCGGTGGCCTACGGGCCGACGTGGAGGTAGGCGATTTGGCGGTAGGCACCGACTACACCTACACCGACGCAGATGCCACAGCATTTGGCTACGCCTACGGGCAGGTTCCCGGTATGCCAGCTAGCTATAGTTCCGATGCGGCACTGGTTGATAAGGCCCGGCAGGTTGCTGCCAGCTACACCGGCCAAGGCAAGCCCCTGTTCGGTACGATGCTGGCTGGTGGCTCTTTCGTAACTGCTCATAATGTCAAGGACACCCGGGAGATTTTCCCCCAGGCACTATCCACAGACATGGAAACCACCGCGCTGGCACAAATTTGTGCTAGCCGTTCAATTCCTTTCATCGCTATCCGTGGTATTTCGGATCTCTGCGGCCCCGCAGCCGATCAGGACTTCCACATGGATGCCCCCATCGTAGCGGCTAGGAGCGCCCAGCTCGTCCTAGCCCTCCTGACTATCTAGGAGATAACCTGTGCAAAACCATACACTGCGCGATGGTACTTCCATCCCGCCCCTGGGCCTAGGGACCTACCCTCTCAGTAACGCAGAGTCAGAGGTTGCCGTATCGGAAGCCATCGTCAGGGGGTACCGTCTCATTGATACGGCGGTCAATTACGGCAATGAAGTGGGAGTAGGAAAAGGGGTCCTGCGCTCTGGTGTGGACCGTCAAGAAATCTTCGTTCAGTCCAAGCTCCCCGGTCGTGACCACGGCTACGATAGTGCCTTCAGATCCCTGGAAGGCACACTCAAGCGCATGGGTCTTGACTATCTTGATGCCTACCTCATTCACTGGCCCAACCCCTCCCAGGGGCTCTACCTAGAAACCTGGAAGGCACTGATCCAGATGCAAGAGCAGGGGCTGGTGCGCACCATCGGTGTCTCTAACTTCTTACCGGAGCACATTGACCTCCTAGTTAAAAAAACAGGGGTTACCCCCACTATCAACCAGATCGAGCTCCACCCCTACTCCCAGAAACGGGAGTGGGCCAGCTACAACCGTCAGAAGGCTATCCTTACGCAGTGCTGGTCGCCGCTGGGGCGGAAGACCCGCCTACTCAAGGACCCAAGCCTGGCAGAGATAGCTCAAAACATCGGAAGGACACCGGCCCAGGTTATCCTCCGCTGGGAAGTTCAAAAGGCACACCTGCCCCTACCCAAATCAGCTCACACCCGGCGCATGGAAGAAAATCTGGATGTCTTCAGCTGGGAACTCACCCAAGAGCAGATGTCCACCATTGATGATTTAGAAGCGGGCCTTGGCCGGGGTTTTGACCCCGCCACCCACGAAGAAATGTAAGCCCCAAGGACGCAACCGCCCCGGCAGAGTATTTTCTGCCGGGGCGGTAGTCTGTCGTCTGGTCTGTGCTGAACTCTAGCTCAGGATCTGCCGAGCCTGTTCAACATCCTGATACATCTGCTCCACTAGAGCTTCGACGCCCGTATAGGCAACCATGCCCCGCAAGAAAGCGACGAACTCCAAGGTGATCTGCTGCCCGTAGAGGTTAAAGTCCTCAACTTTTTCGTCAGTCCGATCGATGACGTGGGCTTCCACCTGGCGGGTGGTAATTCCTTCAAAGGTGGGGTTAGTCCCCACAGAAATGGCAACAGGGTGCCGAATTTCCTGCTCATCAATCAGCCAGCCTGCATAAACACCATCAGCAGGAACCAAGCCCTTGGAATCGGCCGACAGGTTGGCGGTGGGGAACCCGAGTTCACGACCCCGAGCGGCACCGTGGACGACTTCACCGCGCATGTAGTGGGACCGGCCCAGCAGGGAGCCGGCTTCCGCTACTCTGCCCTGTCCAAGGAGCTGACGGATAGCGGTAGAAGAACAGCGGCTGGCATCGGACACCAGAAGATCCTCAACAACCACAACATCAAAACCGAAACGCTGGCCCAACTCCTTCATGGTTGCCAGGTTGCCTGAGTTATTGGTGCCGAATCGAACGTCATCACCGATGACAACGCACCGAGCATCCAGCGCGTCAACAAAGGTGCGGGTCACAAATTCTTCTGGAGTCTGAGCAGCAAAGTCAAGGTCGTAGTGCAGGAGCAGATAAACATCGACGCCCAGTTCAGCCATAACCGCTTGGCGGTCCTTCTGCCCCATGATATCGACGTGCGACCCCTCCGGCCCGTGAACCACCGCAGGGTGCGGGTCAAAGGAAACAGCAACAGAGGTCAACCCGCGCTCTTGTGCCGTAGCCACCAGCGTAGAGAGTACCTTCTGGTGCCCGATATGAACACCATCAAAGTTGCCGATGGTGACCACGGTAGGCCCGTAGCCAGCGGGAATCTGGGCGAGGTCGGTGTAGCGCTTCACTGTGCTCCTTGTGGGTTGCTGCTGGTGTCTATCCTACGTGCTGATACCGGTCCATAAAGAACCAGCCTAGCTCCGCCCGTCATGCGCTGTCATACCGGGACGAGCCTTATTGAGCCACCAGAGCCCAATCATGGGTAGGACAAGAGGAACGTACCCGTAGCCCGACCCAAAGTGAGACCATACGGAGGCTAGAGCAAAGTGCTGGGGCTGAAGGTAGGAGAATATACCGACCAGCAAAACACCAGCCATCTCGGTCCCTACCGCCAGCAGTGAGACTTTCCAAGCGCCCTGGCCCCTACGGGAGAGCGCCAGAGTAGCCACCAGGTAAATTAAAGCCGAAAGCGCCGAGAGGCTGATAGAAAGCGGAGCTTCATCAAACTTACGAATCACCTGGTACAGTGCTCGTGCACCCGCTGAAAGGGTAAAGACGCCGTAAAAAACTACCAGTAAGCGGCCAAAGCCCTTAGCCGGGGCAGATACCTGGTGCGGTGAAGTGGAGGGTGCCATCTGTGTATCCTCAGTATCGGTTTAGTAGTAGTACCAGAGCATATTCATGCGGTGAACCATGATGATCAAGACCGGGCCGGTGAGCCCCAGAACCAGTGTCGACCACCGGGTGCGCTCCGCCAAAGACCAGATAAAGGTGCCCACCGGAATAATCATGGCTGTCACCAGATAGCCATAGTACTCCAACCAGTCCCCGCTCGGCCCATCGGTCACTGCCTGCATAATGATAGAGCCGACCAGGTAGACCAGTAGGAAAGCCTCGAGAATTAGAACCGAGCCCTGGCTGAAGTCATCGGGTGCCCGTCCTCGCAAGAAAGCCAGCAGGCAGACCAGAAAAGATAGGGTTCCCAGCCCAAGGCAGACCCAAAACCACAGGTCAAGTCCAGCAATTATCATTGTGTTCTCTCGCTCCTAGAAAGTTCTACCGGCTTCAAAGACAAGCACAGGGGCGGCTAGGTCTTCCCCGCGGAACCGGGTGTTCTCGATGAGAGCGACCAGGGTTCCATCGGGGGCAAAAGCCGCTACGATGCCTTCGGTGGTGGGTTTATCGTGGCCGCCTCTTGAGCCACCGGCACTGCTGTGCCGCTTGGCCTGTTCGGCACCAGCGCTAGGGCTAATCCTGCGCCCGTTGGACAGGTCGGTAGCCTCTTGGGCATTCACAAGACGCTCACCGAACAGTCGGCGGGCGGCCTCCTCGAGAGCAAGCAGCGGAAGGGGCTGTTCTGCTTCACGCCCGGCAATCAGAGTGTCCAGGCTATGAGCATCCTCAGCCCTAATCTCACCGATAGCGGTGCGGCGCAGGGCAGTCAGGTGGGCGCCAACCCCCAGTGCCTTTCCCATATCGCGTGCCAGAGCCCGGATATAGGTACCCGCCGAGCAGATAACCGTCACCCGGACATCGAGGACGTCATATTCATTCTGTTCTTGCTGTCCAGATCCCTTTTCTACGGCCTCTCCCGCCGGGGACTCAGCAAAAGGAACCGGGTAGGTGGCAGTGAGCCGGTCAAGGCCCTCCACCTCAAAGCTGTGGACCGTCACCGGCCTGGCCTCTAGCTCAACGGCCTCACCGGAACGGACCCGAGCATAAGACCGAACGCCGTTCACCTTAATGGCAGACACCGCGCTGGGCACCTGCATGATATCGCCGGTCAAAGCCGCTACCTGTTCAGCAATCAGCTCATCGGTCAGGGCTTCAAGAGCGCCGGCAGGAGCCAAAGCAGTAACCTGGCCTTCGGCGTCGTCGGTTAGCGTCGATACGCCCAAGCGAATAGTTGCCGTATAGGTTTTGCTTTCTCCTACCACCCAGGTCAGTAGTTTGGTTGCCTTATTGACGCCCAAAATCAGCACCCCGGTTGCCATGGGATCCAGGGTGCCAGCATGGCCTACCTTGCGGGTCCCTGCAAGCCATCGCATCTTAGAGACAACATCGTGGCTGGTCATACCCGCAGGTTTATCGACGATAATCAGGCCAGAAGGGCCGGTCGGTGCTTTCTTAGCCACGGTTTTTAGGCTTCGTCCTCGTCAGTTTCAGCGATCTTGTAAGCGTCCTCACCAGCTGCGTACTCGGCGCCCTCACGGGCGGCGGCAAGCTCGGCGTCGCGTTCCTTAGTCTGGCGGAGCAGATCTTCGATGTGAGCGGCGTTCACCGGCACCTCATCGGGTACAAAGGTGAGGGTTGGGGTCAGACGGGCGGTGATGTTCTTACCGACTTCTGCCCGCAAGATACCCTTAGCTGACTCAAGAGCGGCGCGGGTTGAAGCCTGTTCCTCTTCGCTCCCAAAAACGGTGTAGTAGACCGTTGCGTGCTGCAGGTCGTTGGTGACCCGGGCATCTGTGACGGTAATAAAGCCCAAACGTGGGTCTTTAATGCGGCGCTCAAGCGCCTGGGCAACAATGACCTTGATACGGTCTGCTAGGCGGGCGGCGCGTGCCGGATCTGCCATGGTGTTCTCCTTGATGTGAAAGTTTATTCTGCTTCTATAAATTGTAGTGGGGTGGGGTAATCGTCAAACGACTACCCCACCCCTTTCCTAGGTCTTATCTAAAGACTAGACGCGCGGCTTTTCCTGCATCTCCCAGGTTTCAATGACGTCGCCGTCCTTGATGTCGTTGAAGGAGCCCAGGCCGATACCACATTCGAAGCCCTCACGGACCTCAGTAGCATCGTCCTTGAAGCGGCGCAGGGACTCAATGGTGAGGTTATCTGCAACCACCGAACCATCGCGCACCAGGCGCGCCTTGGAGTTGCGCTTGATAACGCCTGACTTGACGATTGAACCTGCGATATTGCCCCACTTGGAGGAACGGAATACCTCGCGGACCTCGGCTGAACCCAGTTCAACCTCTTCGTACTCGGGTTTGAGCATACCCTTGACGGCTGCCTCGACCTCTTCGATAGCACGGTAGATCACGGAGTAGAACTTCATTTCTACGCCTTCGCTATCGGCCAGTTCTGCAACGCGCTCTGCCGGGCGGACGTTGAAGCCAATGATGATGGCGTTGTCAACGGTTGCCAGGTTGACGTCGTTCTGGGTGATAGCACCAACACCGCGGTGGATAACGCGAAGCTGAACTTCGTCGCCACCGGCGTCAATCTTCATAAGTGACTCTTCCAGCGCTTCAACAGCACCGGAAACGTCGCCCTTGATGATCAGGTTGAGAGTGTCCATCTTGCCTTCAGCCACAGCGGCATCGAAGGATTCAAGAGTGACTCGCTTACGGCGCTTAGCCAGCTGGGCGTTGCGGTCAGCGGCTTCACGCTTCTCAGCGATCTGGCGTGCTGTACGCTCTTCCTCAGTTGCCAGGAAGGTGTCACCTGCACGGGGCACGGAGTTGAGGCCAAGCACCTGGACGGGGCGTGAAGGGCCAGCTTCTTCAACGCTGGTGCCGTTCTCATCGAACATGGCACGAACGCGACCGTAGGCTGAACCGGCAACGATAGCGTCACCGATACGCAGGGTACCGGACTGAACCAGAACGGTAGCTACAGCACCGCGGCCCTTATCGAGGTTAGCTTCAATAGCTACACCGCGGGCTTCCTTGTTGGGGTTAGCCTTCAGTTCCAGAGCGCCATCGGCGGTCAGGGTAACAGCGGTGAGCAGTTCGTCGATGTTCTTCCCCTGGCGGGCAGAAACATCGATAAACATGGTGTCGCCACCGTACTCTTCAGGAATCAGGCCGTATTCGGTGAGCTGACCGCGAATCTTTTCGGGGTTAGCGCCTTCCTTATCGATCTTGTTGACAGCAACAACGATCGGCACGTCAGCAGCCTGAGCGTGGTTGAGAGCTTCAACGGTTTGGGGCATGACACCGTCATCGGCAGCTACCACGAGGATAGCGATGTCGGTGACCTTAGCACCACGGGCACGCATAGCGGTGAAGGCTTCGTGACCGGGGGTATCGATAAAGGTCAGGTAGCGTTCTTCGCCATCTACCTCGGTGTGAATCTGGTAGGCACCAATGTGCTGGGTAATGCCACCGGCTTCCCCGTCAATGACGTTGGTGTTACGGATAGCATCGAGCAGGCGAGTCTTACCGTGGTCAACGTGACCCATCACAGTAACAACCGGTGAGCGAACTTCCAGTACTGCATCGTCTTCAGCGTCAGCTTCGGCATCAAGGTTGATGTCAAAGGATTCAAGGAGCTCACGCTCTTCATCTTCGGGAGATACGATCTTGACGACGTAGCCCAGCTCAGCGCCAAGTAGCTCGAAGGTTTCCTCATCGAGTGACTGGGTCTGAGTAGCCATTTCACCCAGGTGAATCAGAACGGTAACCAGTGCGGCTGCGTTTGCACCTATTTTCTCGGCGAAGTCCATGAGCGATGCACCGCGACGCATACGAATCTCGGTAGTGCCGTCACCGTGGGGTACAGCGACGCCACCAATGGTAGGCTGCCTCAGCTGCTCTTCACGGCGCAGAGCTGACTTAGTCTTGCCCTTCTTGCGCTTACCGCCACCGCGTCCGAAAGCGCCCTGAGCGTTACCGCGACCGGCACCGGGGCCACCACGACCGGGACCGCGGTTGAAACCGCCACCACCGTTACCGCCACCGGGTCCACCTGAGCCACGGCGAGCGCCGCCACCCGCAGGAGCACTAGCAGCACCGCGAGCACCGACATTGCCGCTCATCTTGGTGGGCATCATGTTGGGTGAGGGGCGGTTGCCACCACCTGCGGGGCGAGGAGCGCCGCCACCGGCGGGGCGGGGGCCTGGTGTACCCGCACCTGCGGGGGGGGGGGGCCTGGTTCGGCCACCCGCGGGGGGGGGGGGGGCGGGACCCG